>DASTET010000932.1:0-11909 GCA_035709445.1 Blastocatellia bacterium
CATCACCGGGCCCGCGCATGACACTGCGCTATATTATGAGGTTCCCTTCGCGGGCTCCGGTGGATGCGCTTGTTAGACTGCGTCTCATTCGCACAGCCTATCAGCAAGGGCTCGTAACAGGCTCGCTCCATCTCCTTGCCACGCGCTACCATGCATACAAGCCAGTACTCTCGGTTCGGCTGAGGCTAATCTCTCTAACATCTCCCGCCCATTCTTCGTGTGCGAGTAGTAGTCCATCTGCTGACGAAATGCTTCGCTCGGCCCGAGAATGTCTGACTCCGTCAGCGCGGGCAAGTCTGTCCCTCCTTGTGTGAACAGGTCTCCGCAGAATAGTGTTTTCGTAGCGTCTTCCATCAGATAGCCACACTCCCAGGCATGTGGCAGGTGCGGAGTATCGAACCACCGGACTGAGTGTCTTCCGAGGGAGAGAGACTCTCCATCCGCGAGCGCCTGCGGAGGCCGATCTGCCAAATCTTCGATTGATACCATCGCTGCAACCCTGCCGCAGACCGGAATAGATTGTGGAGCGGCGGAGAGCCATTCGTTTAGAGAGCCGCTCTCGTCTGCCTCTACGTGAGAAAATGCTATGTATCTCAGCCTCTCTACAGGCATCACTTTGGCCACGGCCTCACGGACGAGGGGAAACATCTTACGAGGACCAGTATGAAACAGCAGGGGAGAATCATCGAGGATGAGATACTGGTTAAAGGAGAAGCCCGGGACTGGGGTATTGATGCGGTAAATCCCATCAGCAACTTCAAACAGGTTTGTTCCAGATTGAGTATTTGTCACGATCATAGAGATTTGCCTCCAAAGCACATGTAGTATCTCAGCATAAGCTGTGCAGTCCAGCGTTGGCCGTCACCGGGCGCACCTCGACCGCTCAGACATATACACCAATCCCGTTTTCTTGTCATGCTGCCCGATGGTGACGCTCATCCCGATACTTCCCAAATTTGCCGCATTTCTCAAAGCGAGCCCGGCTTCTTTGGCTTCAGCGTCTCTCGCCGGTATTCCTACGTCCGTAATATACCTTGTTCGCAATCTTCCATTCGTCGCCGACTTTCAGCAGCACGAAATAGTCTGTAAACATCGTGACTCCATGAACAAGCGTTGCCTTTGCCATCGCCGAATTACCCGACACATCTATCATGTCAATCCTTCGCACTCGTGTACTCTCATCACCCGCGGGTTTCCCTTTAAACAGTGCGCAGTATTCATCAAGCGTCCAGGATATGAATTTCCCCTCACGGATTCCTTCTATGTGAGCGGTAGGGAGAAAGGCCTTACGCATGTGGGAAGCATCGCCTGTAGCGTGTCCTTTGAAATAATGGTTGATAGCGGCTCGTACGCCCTCCTGTGCAGATTCGCTCTCCTGCGCGGTTTGCCCATCTTGAGATGCGCTTAAAGTCAGCGCCTCCGAACAAGTCAATGCGAAAAGGCTGCACATGAACAAAACAGAGAAAAACCTTTTGATCATAAAACGCTCTCCTTTATCGATCTCGCTGCCGCCCTCACGCCATAATCTCTGGAATGTTTTAAACTCTTCGAGGCTCGCCAGTCAAACCGCTGGCTTGTCCAAAACCTTCAGTCATCAACAGCGTGACATCTCGTCTGCCGCCATGACAGCAACATTAACTGTTGACCCGGGTGAGATGCTCCCATATTATTAGGGCGTTCTATCCTCGATTGTGCTACTGGTTAGCTTTCTTCTGCCCCTCCCTGATCACAGCCCGGTCGGGTTTCCCAGACTCACAAACCGGTCCATGCCCCATTATGAATGAGCAGAATCGAGCGGCTATAACCTTATCCTGACCAGCTCTCACATTTTAAGACTGTTCCAATATGATTCCGATGAGGACGTAAGGACATGGCTAAAGTAATAACACAAGCAGCAGCGACTAACACCTGGCTATGCCAATGCAAGCAGTGCCGCAAGGTGATCACGCCGGATGAGACGATTGCTTATCATCTGATCGACAACGTTTTGTATGGCTGGTGCCAGTCCTGCTTTGATCAACGGGCGAATGAGAGGGCGATGGCCGCACGTTCACAGGATGCTCGCTCTGCGATGAACTACATTGATACTGCTCAGGCCAAATATACCCGGGGCGATCTGGCCGGAGCCATAAACGATTACAATAAAGCGCTCAAAATCGATCCGAGCCTGGCCGCAGCATATCATGGCCGGGGTAATGCATTGAAAGCCAGGGGGGAGATTGAGGAGGCCATAGCCGACTACGACAAGGCTATCGAACTTAACCCACGCTACAGCGATGCGTACAGCAGCCGCGGCAATGTGCGGCTTACCAGACAGGATATCAAGGGTGCTATCGCAGACTATAATCAGGCGCTCGCAATCAATCCTTACTCCGCGATGGCGTACGCCAACCGGGGCCTCGCCCTGTTGCTTGAAGGAAAAAGCGATGAGGCAGAAAGAGACTTTGATCAATTCCTGAGGTTAAGTAACAACCTGAATCCGACAGTCGAAGGGCGTATCAAAGAAATAAAACGGCGCCTTGCCAGCAAGAGGATCAGTAAAGAATCGGCCCATTGTAGGGTCTGAATCGGACCATATGAGGACGGACAGGATTAACAGACTAAAGGTAAGGAAGATAGGGTTGGTTTGATTCAATTCTCCCGTCGAGCCTGTTAACCCTGTCGTTTAGTTCGTCTCCATCCCTGAGCCCATCTCTTTGGGCCGTATAAGAATCCCTCTTAGTTCCTCCTCTGTATGTTTCATCCCTACCAATGACATAATGGCAGACAGTATGAGAGAGAAAGCATCGCGCGAAAGAGCGCGAGCAGAGCGCCGTCCTGTTTTTGAGGCTGGCGATGAGGCGAGCAGCTTTAGGAAGTAATGAATCATTAAGAACAGGTGATTATGCACATCATATGGAAGTACATTCATCCTCTGCGCTGGTGGGTTGCGCTGTGCTTGCTGCTTGCAGGTCTGGCGCAAATCCTGACGCTGGTCGACCCGCTGATCTTCGGAATAATCATCGATCAGTACGCCCTTAACCCGGACAACAAGCCCGACTCGGCGCTCGTTCGAGGGGCTTTGTGGTGGCTCCTGGTGGCTGCGGCTGTCGCACTTGCGGCGAGGCTGGCCAAGACGTTTCAGGATTATGTCCTGACGCTGGTCGTGCAAAAGTTCGGGATGCAGGTCTTCAACGACGGTTTGCGACAGACCCTCCGGCTCTCATTCCAGGAGTTCGAGGATCGAAGCAGCGGCGAGACCATAGCGATGCTGCAAAAGGTTCGGACCGATACGGAGCGGTTCATCAACGCGTTCGTAAACATACTCTTCTCGTCCATTGTCGGGATCGGTTTTCTGCTCTGGTACGGGATCACCAGACACTGGCTGCTGATCCCTGTCTTCATCGTCGGCGTGCTTATACTCGGCGGGCTGACCGGCTTGCTCAGCCAGAAGATGAAGAGAGTGCAGCGGATGATCTTTCGTGAGACCGCCAGGATGTCAGGCTCGATCACCGAATCGCTGCGCAACATTGAGCTGGTCAAGAGCCTCGGACTGACTTACCCTGAAATCCGCCGGTTGCGTTCGTTTACCGCGAAGATTTTCGATCTCGAAATCGAGAAGGTGAAGAGGGTGCGCACCCTGTCACTGCTTCAAGGCACCATTATCAATCTGCTCAAGCAGTCGATTCTCTTCATCCTGTTATGGCTGATCTTTCGCGAGACGCTCACGCCGGGAGAGCTTATATCGATGCAATTCATCCTCAATGCGATCTTCGTCCCCTTACAGGACCTGGGCAGGATCATATTGAATTACCGTGAGGCCGAGGCTTCAATGCAGACGTTTGACGAGCTGATGAAAAAGCCGGTTGAAAAACGCCCCGAAGAACCCGTAGAGATCGGCGAGATCGAGGACCTCCGGTTTGAGGACGTTGTTTTCAGACATCGCACCGCGACGGAAAACGCGATCGACCACATCTCTTTCGAAGTCCGGCTCGGAGATACCATTGCATTCGTCGGGCCGTCCGGATCGGGAAAGTCTACCCTCGTCAAATTGCTCGTGGGACTCTACACCCCTATCAGCGGCACGATCTATATCGATGGTATTCCCGTCAACGAGCTTCGTTACAACCCCGTCCGGCGGCAGATCGGTTTTGTGACCCAGGACCCGCAACTCTTTTCGGGCACAATCCGCGAGAACCTGTTGTTCGTCAAGCCGGATGCCACCGAAGAAGAAATGCTCGATGCGCTGCGAAGGGCCTCCGCCACCCAGTTGATGGAGCGATCCGGTAAAGGGCTGGACACACATCTGGGAGAGAGCGGGCTTCGAGTATCGGGCGGGGAACGCCAGCGCCTGTCGATTGCCCGCGCTCTGCTGCGCCGCCCCAGGCTATTCATCTTCGACGAAGCGACTTCAGCGCTCGACTCGATCACCGAACAGGAGATCACGACGGCTATCCGCAGAGTGTCGGGCAGCAAAGAACACATGGTGATATTGATCGCGCACCGGCTGAGCACCATCATGCACGCCGACACGATCTATGTCTTAGAGAAAGGGCGGATCACCGAATACGGGACGCACGATTCGCTGCTCGAAAAGAAAGGCCTGTATTACGCGATGTGGAGGCAACAGATCGGTGAAAGGGATTCGAGGCACTTCCGCCCATCTGATGAGGTTCTTTCGGGCGAAACCGAGCCCGAGGCTTCAGTCGCATGAGCCACGGTCTTCGAGCCGGACCGTCAGAATGGGATCGGTATTTGCAGATAAGGGTTTCCGAATATCCAGCGCGCATAATACCTCCTGCCGGCCATCGGTCCATTATCGCGGCTCGGCAAAAATAGCCAGCTCTGTAATCGCCGGGCACACGGGCGCTTCAGTTATTCTCAGCCGGATCTTTGAGGTAGTAATGGGCTCCGAGCGCACGAGCCGACAGTTGCCGATGCTTGTGCCCCTGGCGAATTCCTTCCAATGCCCATCCTGCCATTGATCGAGTGCAAACGCTTCCACCCGCTGGCCGAGCGGCAGATGCTCGCGCAGGCGCACGACGTTGAAGGTCAGGTCCCGGCCCAGGTCGAGCATCAGTTCCGCTGTCTTTACATGATCGTCAGTAGCCCAGTAGGTATCGCGCCGCGCATCGAGCACGTTACGAGGCGAGAATCGCGCATCGTTATTCCCGCGAACATTGCTGGCGCTGGCCTTCGCCCCTCGCGCAAAGTCTTTAGCGAATGTCGAGTCGAGAATGCGGCGGAATTCCCGCAGCGATTTCACGTCAGGCTCAGGAATCCGGCCTCGGCGGTCGGGCGCAAGGTTGAGCAACAGCGACGCCCCTCGGCCAACTGAGTAGTAGTAAAGATCGACCAGGTTCTGCGCGGTTCTCACTCTGCCATCTTCCGACTTATGGTAGAACCAGCCCGGCCGGATTGAAACATCGCATTCAGCAGGAACCCAATGCGTGCCCGGACGGTCGCCACGGTTCAGGCGGGCTTCGTCGGCTCTGCCCGGCACGAAATCCTCGCGGTTGAGCGTGGCCCAGCATGGATCACCGGCGATGCCGCGCTCGTTGCCGACCCAGCGCACATCGGGACCGGCATCGCTGAAGATGCAGGCGTCAGGCTGGAGCTCCCGCACTATACGCCAGGTGTTGGCCCAGTCGTAGTATGTCTCGCGGTCAATCCTTCGCGTCTCGCGCGCCCCGCCGTAATAGCCGTCCCCGCCGTTGGCGCCGTCGAAGAATATCTCGAAAACCGGCCCGTAGCTCGTCAGCAGCTCGCGCAGTTGATCTCGGAAATAAGCGAGGTATTCCGGCCGGCCATAGTCTTTATGGTTGCGATCCCACGGCGAGAGGTATATCCCGAACTTAATCCCGTACTTTCGGCAAGCGTCGGATATCTCCTTCACTATGTCGCCGCGCCCTCTTTTCCACGGGCTATTTTTGACCGAGTGCTCCGTATACTTAGACGGCCATAGGCAGAAACCGTCGTGATGCTTGCAGGTCAGAATCAATCCCTTCATCCCTGCTTCTCGCGCCAGGCGGACGATCTGTTCTGCATCGAAGTCGGTGGGGTTAAAGACCGCCGGGTCTTCGTCGCCGTAGCCCCACTCTTTGTCGGTGAATGTGTTAACGGTAAAGTGGATGAACCCGTAGAACTCCATCTCGTGCCATCGAAGCTGGCGCTCGGACGGCAGCGGCCCGAAGGGTGTCGGCGGGTCAATCGCCCTGATCGACTCAGCCCTCATCGGGGCCGCAATAAAAAACAACCCTGGAAGGATCAGCCGAAAGATGTATTTTTTCATCACCTCTCTCTTTACCTCTCAGATGTGACCACGAATCTCGCCCGTGTCAAATCTTCTGAATTCCCGCCGACCATGACTTCGAACTCGCCCGGCTCCACGACCCGTCTCATCTCCCGGTTCCAGACCGACAGCTCGTCAGGAGTTAGATCAAAAGTCACCTTACGTGTCTCGCCTCTTTTCAGAAATATCCTGTGAAAGCCTTTCAGAGACTTGCCGGGCGTCGTCACGCTGCTGTAAAGGTCTCTGACGTAGAGCTGCGCCACCTCTTCACCGTCATAGTCACCTGCGTTCTTCACATCTACCGAGACCTCTATGCGAGCAAGCGAACTCGTTTCGGGCGAGACTCTGAGGTTGCTGTACGCAAAGCTGGTGTAGCTCAGCCCGTAGCCGAACGGGTAGAGCGGACGGTCGCTTTCGCCCACGTAACGGTGGATGGTCGAGGGCTTCTGACTGTAATAAAAGGGCAACTGACCGACCGATTTCGGAAAGGTGATCGGCAGTCTTCCGGCCGGGTTATACTCTCCAAATAAGACTTTCGCTACAGCCCGCCCGCCCTGCTCGCCGGGAAACCAGCATTCGACTATTGCAGGTATATTCTCGGCGATCCAGTTGAATGAAAGCGGACGCCCGTTGAGCAGCACGCACACGACGGGCGTTCCTGTATCATGGATCGCCTTTATCAAATCCACCTGCTTGCCGTAAAGATCGAGCGTAGCAGCATCGCGGTTCTCTTCTACGAGCTCTTCCGATTCGCCGAGCACTACGACTGCCACATCGGCCTTCCGAGCGATCTCAATTGCCCGGCTCATATTATCTTTCACCGCATCCCACCTGAGCTCGGCGCGAGCGCCTCCCCCTCCTTCCCACATCTCTATCCTGATATGGTGAACGCGCCCTGCTTTGAACTGCACAGGGGCCGTTTCAATCGCCGTCGCCCCTTTTCTCCAGTTATCGATCACCAGACGATCATCGATCCACAGCCGCATACCATCGTCGGAGCTGATACCGATCCAGCCGTTGAAAGACCTGTCAGGCTTCAGATAGCCTGTCCACCTGACAGAGAACCCATCTGCGCCCACAGCCGCTCCGGGCGAAGCGGGCCAGTCAAACCCTAGCTCGGGGTCAATGCGGGTCAAAGCGGGGTTGCCTTCGAGCTTCGTGTTATTGAAGTATTCCCCTCTCAATCCGTTCTGTTTCTTATCGGGCGTGAGCAGACACGAAGAAGGTATCACCTGCCCTTTGCTTATCAGCGGCACTCCTTCATCGTAGAGTATCTTCGCGCCCCGCCCGGCTGCCTCCCTGATGCCTTCAAGAACGGTGACGGCTTTCTTGTTTCTTACCGAGTACCCGCCGAGCCGCGATTTGTCGGCGTTGGGGCCGAGGACCGCGATCGTCCTTGCGCCCGGCTTTAGCGGAAGAAGGTTCCTCTGATTCTTCAGAAGGCAGATCGATTTCAACGCGGCGTCGAGCGCGGCGCTCTGATGCTCTTTGCTGTGAAGACGCCTGGCAATCAGACCCGGGTCGACGTAGGGGTTTTCAAACAGCCCCAGAGAGAACTTCAACCTCAAAACCCCGCCGGCAGCCCTGTCGATCCGGGCCTCGGCCAGCGCCCCTTCTTTGACAAGCGAGGCGACCGTTTTCTGGAAGAAGTCGTTTGGGAAATCGTAGAACTGCATGTCAACGCCCGCATCGATGGCCTGACGTATAGACTCTTTCGGAGAGCTGGAAACGCGATGAGTGGTTTCAAGAAACCGGATCGCGCCGAGATCGGAAACCACCATTCCTTTGAATCCCCATTCCCCGCGCAGCACATCCGTGAGCAGCCACCTGTTTGCCGCGCATGGAATTCCATCAAGCTCCGAGTAGGCGACCATTGTTCCCAGCGCCCCGCCGCGAATGAAAGCCTTTTCAAAGACCGGCAGGTGGTCCTCTCGCGCCGCGCGCTCCCCTATGAGAACCGGAGAAGCATTGCTCCCCGTTTGCGGAATCCCGTGCGCGGCAAAATGCTTCGGCCCTGCGACTATCGAACTGTCCGACCGGAGGCTCTCGCCCTGCAACCCTTTTACCATAGCCAGCGCCATCTCCGACGCTAGATAAGTGTCTTCGCCGAAAGTCTCGGCCACTCGCCCCCATCGCGGCTCCCTTCCGAGGTCGAGGTTGGGGCCAAGCCCGTAATGAACTCCGTGCGCCCGAGCTTCGGCGGCTATCACTCTCCCCACCTTTTTTATCAGGTCTCTGTCCCACGTCGAAGCCAGCCCGATGCTCATAGGGAAAGCCGTCCCCCCCTCGCCCGTGTAGCCGTGCAGCATCTCGCACATTATCAGTGCCGGAATTCCCCACCGATTGCTCCCTGTGACATAGCGTTGCAAGGCGTTAATCATCTCGGCAGTTTTTGGGTATATATCGTGGATAGCGCCCACGCCGAGAGAGCCGATTGCTTGCCGCGCTTTTTCCGGCGAAAAATCCTCTCCGTCCTTGAAGCGCTCTCCGCTGTACATATCCATCTGGCGGATTTTTTCTTCGATGCTCATTCTGGAGAGCAGGTCTTTCACGCGATCTTCGACGGCGAGGTCGGGATTCTGATAAGGCAGAGAAGGTCTGGTTTGCAAACGGGCCGTCGCCATGTCCGATCCCGGAACGATCAGTGCCAGAATTATGACCGCCAGTAATCTATGCATAGGAGCTTCCTTCGCTTGCCGGGTATGAATCGGACACATTATCGCGACACCGACAAAAACATGCCAGGCTCATCTCGGTCGAGACCGAAGAATTTGAACCGCAGAGGACGCCGCAGGATCGCAGAGGATGAAAACACCTCTGTGCCCCTCTGTGTCCTCTGTGGTTATTTCGACTTTGATCGTTAAGAACTCTCCTCCAGCGCATATGAGATGAAAATCATCCGGGGCGGGTGTATACTCATTCCGGCCATAGTCGACTGCATCGCACAAAGCCCAAATGGAGAGCACTGATGGCGTTTAAGATCGAAGAGGAATTCCAGGTGAAAGCGCCGGTCGAGCGTGTGTGGGAGTATTTGATCGCCCCCGAGAAAGTGGTTATGTGCATACCGGGCGCCGAGTTATTGGAGGCGCAGGAAGGGGGCACGTTCGTAGGCGCAGTCAAGGTCAAGGTCGGACCTATGACGATGTCTTACAAAGGTCTGGTGAAGTTCACAGAGGTGGATGAGCAGGCGCACCAGGTACGCCTGGTAGGCGAGGGGCGTGAGGCGGGCGGGGCCGGGTCTGCGAAGGTCGCGATGCTCAGCCGTGTCGCGCCGTCCGCAAGCGGCGGCTCCCAGGTCGTCGTTCAGGCCGAGGTGGATCTCGTCGGCAAGATAGTCCAGTTCGGTCGCGGCATGATTGAGGAAGTCTCCAAACAACTGTTCCGGCAATTCTCGGCCTGCGTCAAGCAACAACTCGAAGTCGCCGACGAGCCTCAGGCGCCGCCCCCTCAATCGGCTGAATCTCGATCCGGCGAGAACGCTCCCGCCGATAAACCGAAGGCCGTCAGCGCCTTCCCGCTCGTACTGCACGCCCTTCGGTCGATTATCGCGCGTTTCTTCATGCGGCTGTTCGGCAAAGAAGCCAGGTGAATCGGAAGCCGTTAAACGCGCACGAGAGATGCGAGATGTCATGTCGGAGATCATAAGCGCCACAGGACCCCGTACAGGCTCTGACAGCCCGGTGCTCTCGTCAGAGGTTCACCGGCTCAGACGCGATTTCCCGATTCTCGATCAAACCATAGGCGATGCGCCGCTTGTCTATCTCGATAACGCAGCCACAAGCCACAAGCCGCTGGCTGTAATCAATGCCTTGCAGCGGTTCTATTCGGCGGACAACTCGAACATCCATCGCGGCGTTCACTCTCTCAGCGAGCGCGCAACCGAAGAGTACGAGCAGGCCCGCGCCCGGATTCAACGTTTCATCAATGCCGCGAGAAGCGATGAGATCGTCTTCGTACGCGGTGTCACGGAAGCCGTTAATCTGGTGGCCGCCGGTTTCGGTCGCAAGGCTGTGCGCCCGCAAGACGAGATTGTCATCACCGAAATGGAGCACCACTCCAACATCGTCCCCTGGCAGATGCTGTGCGAGCAGCAGGATGCGCTGCTCAAAGTTGTTCCGGTTGACGACAACGGCGACCTGCGGCTCGACCGATTCGAGGCGCTTCTGACCGACCGCACGCGGCTTGTCGCCCTCACCCACGTCTCAAACGTTCTGGGCGCGGTCAACCCGCTCCGCGAAATCATCGAGATGGCTCACAGACAGAATGTCCCTGTCTTTGTCGACGGCGCGCAGGCCGTGCCTCACATCAAAGTGGATGTGCAGGAACTGGGCTGCGACTTCTATGCTTTTTCGGGTCATAAGATTTATGGCCCCACGGGAATCGGTGTACTTTACGGCAGGTCCGACCGCCTCGCGGAAATGCTTCCTTACCAGACCGGCGGCGGCGCGATCAAATCGGTCACGTTTCAAGGGACCAGTTTCAAGCAGCCGCCCTCGAAATTTGAGGCGGGGACGCCCAACATCGCTGGCGCGATCGGACTCAGCGCCGCCCTCGACTATCTAAGTGCGCTCGGCCTTGAACGCGTCAAAGCCTACGAAGATGAGCTCCTCGATTATACGGTGGCGAGACTTTCCGAAATCCCCGGCCTGAGCATAATCGGCAAGCCGAGAGAGAGAATCGGCATCGCATCTTTTGTCATTCGAGGCGCGCACGCGCACGACGTAGCAACCATACTCGACAGCCAGGGGATTGCCATCAGGGCAGGCCACCATTGCGCGCAGCCGCTGCACGAACGATTCGGAATCGGCGCAACTGCGCGAGTCTCTCTGGCTCTCTATAATCTAAAAGAAGAGATCGACAGGCTGATAGAGGGAGTCCATCTCGTCGACAAGCTCTTCAAACCATGACCGGTCATTGCCGGGCGGGTTTCGATTGCTTGTACTGCCTGACCCCTGAGCGCAGCGCCTCAAGCGAGAGCAAGGCGCACTTCATGCGCGAGGGCTTGATGTCACTTTCCAGAGATGAAAGAAGCTGTTGAGCGGAGATCACTTCATCATTGCCTTCGATGCTCGCGCCAGCAACCAACTCTGTGAGCAGCGAAGCCGCCGCGATGCTGATTGCGCAACCATCGCCGCAAAAACGCGCCGCTTCGACCACGCCGCCTCTGATGGCAAGCTCGATCCTGATACGATCGCCGCACAACGGATTCACCTCTTCGCAAGCGACATCAGGAGAAGGCAGGCTCCCGAAATTGCGCGGCTGGCGGAAATGATCGAGTATGACTTCGCTGTATTGCGCCGACATAGCTTCTCTTACTTTCTTTCGCTAAGCGACGTTCCCGGACGGCCCGCCTTGACCGACACCGCTTCAGCCAGTACGGCCAGCGCGATCTCGGCAGCCGACTCTGCGCCAATGTCGAGACCCATAGGCACCCTGACGCGATTAAGCGACTCGGCATCGATGCCGCTCTCACTCAGAAATTTCAGGATTGCCGCGCCTCTGCGGCGGCTCCCCAGCATTCCTATGTAGGCGGCCCTGGACTTGAGGACGACTTTCAGAACAGGGATGTCGTACTTGTAATCGTGCGCGGCCAGGACGACAAGAGTGGATGGCGTGTAGGCCAACGTGCGAGCGATCT
>DASTET010000933.1:0-8218 GCA_035709445.1 Blastocatellia bacterium
TTGATCAGCATATTCAGCCCGAACAGCAGAGGGAAGGGAGGGCCGGTCCGCGTGTCGTTCGGGACCATCTCTCCTATGAGGAGCATCCCGCCATCTCTGAGCGCGCGGTAGCTCTTCTTCAAAAGCTTCTTCCCCCACTTCTCACCTTCCGAATGGATTATATGGCCAAGGATAACCAGGTCGTACTTGTCGCGACCGAAGTCTACCTCTCGGATATTGCCCTCGACATAGCTGTACCTGTCGAAGAGGTCGAACCGTTTGGCAAACTCTCCGGCTATCATCGTCACTTCGGGGAAATCGAGCACCGTTACCCTGGCTTCAGGGTTGGCAATGGCGAACGGTATCGACCAGGCCGCCGAGCCTGCGGCAACGTCGAGAATGTTCTTTATCTTTTTTACGCTCTTTTCCGGGAGCGATCTGACTGCGGCCTGCGCCGCGCCAAAGCTCATAGGGAATATGGCCGCGACCAGCTTTGGGAAGAACTCGCGTCCGGCCTCTTCGATATCTACAGACTCGACCGGGCGACCGCTTCGAACAACGTCGGTCAGACTCATCCACCCGTTCTGCGTGAGCTTTGTGCTGTAGATCATATCGCCCATATAGGCCGGCCTGCCCTGGACCAGGAACTGCTCGGAGATGGGCTCAAGCCCGTACTGACCGCCTTTCTTCTTTAGATACCCAAGCCCTGTGAGAGCATCAAGCAAAGGCTCCACGCCGCGCGGCGATACGGAAGCGGCGCGAGCTATATCCTTGGCCGTGCGCTTACCCTGAGAGATGATTGTGAATACGCCAAGCTCCACGCCTGCTATTAATGCCTGGGTGGCAAGCGGAGCCCACAACAGTTGCATGATAGGCTCCGGTGTCACCTGATTGGTTCTGGTTTCCTCTGTCACTCTGTATTCTCTCCTATATTGAATTAGTTCGGATATATTCGGTTGAACCCGGAGGCTCAATCTCTGGTGCAGTCGATCTCGCCCTCCGCGAGGCGAACACGCACCCTTTCGCCGCGAGCCACGCCGGCGGCGTTTTTTATTACACGTCCCTCGCTGTCGAAAGCCACGGCATAGCCGCGCGAAAGCACGCCGAGCGGCGAAAGCGATTCGAGCTTTCCTGCGGCAACGGACAGACGCTCGCCGTCACGATTGAACACCGATCCGGCGGCGGACCTGAGCCGCGCCGCCAGGACCGCAAGCTCGCCGCCTCTCATCAGCATCTCCCGCCGTATGTCCCGGTCGCGCAAACGATCGGCAAGCGATCCGTATGAGGCCCGCTTGCTATTTATCGCAGACCTGAAAGACGACTCAAGTGAATAGACAGCTTCGTCGCAGCGTTGTGAAAGGATTCGGACGCGCGACCCCACCTCGACAAACGCGCGGCTCGACTTCAGGTCTGAGAGGTGACCGCCAAGCTCAAGCAGGCGATACTTGAGCGCGTGAGCGAGCGATTCGGTTAGCCCGTCTATTTGCGCGTAAGCGTCATCAAGCGCCATCGTAACCATCTCGGCTGCGGCTGAAGGGGTCGACGCGCGCAGGTCGGCCACGAAATCGGCAAGCGTGTAGTCGGTCTCATGCCCGACGGCAGAGATAACGGGCGCGCGAGAATTGTAGATCGCGCGAGCTACAATCTCATCATTGAAACACCAAAGGTCTTCTATCGAGCCCCCGCCTCGACCGATTATTATTACATCGACCAGGCCGGAATCGTTTAGCGACTCGATGGCGTCGGCTATCTCGCGAGGCGCGCCTTCGCCCTGAACGCGAGCTGGCGCGATAAGAACGCTCACGGCCTTGTTGCGCCTTCCGAGCACTCGCAGGATGTCGCGGAGCGCCGCCCCCGTGGGCGAAGTGACCACGCCTACGCGTCCGGGGAGTAAAGGGAGGGGGCGCTTTCGTTCTACGTCGAAGAGCCCTTCGGCAGACAGCCGCGCCTTCAACTGCTCGAATGCGAGCTGCAACGCGCCCTCGCCGACCGGCTCAAGGTGTTCGACTAAAAGCTGGTACTCGCCCCTCGCTTCATAGAGTGAAAGTCTTCCTCTCGCCCTAACGGTTATCCCGTCTTCCGGGATGAAGCGAATAAGGCGGTTTTGCATCCTGAAGCTTGCGGCCCTGAGCATCGCCCCTTCGTCTTTCAGCGTGAAGTACCAGTGGCCGGAAGAATGGCGGCGGAAATTCGATACCTCGCCTTCTACCCAAACATCGATAAACTGGCCCTCGATCAGTATCTTGACGAGCGCGGTCAGTTCGGAGACCGAGAGGGCGCGGCGCTGCTCGATCAATCGCTCTAAGAAGGTCAAATGAGACATCGGATTTCCTGAGCACTTATCGGGGATGACTCAGCGACGTGGGCAGAGAAGGTCAATCCTCTTCGACTCCGAGCCGCTCAAGCTCCTTTTGAAGCTTTCGCCAGTCGAAAGGCTTGAGGCTGAAAACGGTCCCGTCGATATCGAAAGTTGGAACGATCCGCCTTCCGCCGTTAGCGCCTTCGACCAGACGAGCGGCCTGCGCTGATTGCTCTATATTGATCTCTTCGTAAAAGATCCCTTCGTCATCCAGGAACTCTTTGGCCTGCTCGCAGTCCGTGCTCCAGCTTGTCGTATAAATCTTTATGTCAGCCATCGCAGATCCCCAGAGGCTGCGGACCGGTCGCCGTCTAAGCCTGAGCCTGATTTGTTAGCTCGGAATTCTACTACGAAGAGCGCGGACTTTAAAGCATTAAGATTTTGACCATGGATTTGGCAGAGAACAAGAAACACAGAGGACACAGAGGAACTCGGAGTATTGATCATCCCTCTGTGATCCTCTGTGTCCTCTGTGGTAACTCCGATTTTTATCGCCAAGAATTCGCCTTTTCTAGAGATAACCGAATGGCCCTGTCAGCATCTAAAACCGCCCTGTGCCGGTTGGGCTCTACTTATTGACAAGGTTGACTTCAATCGAGCTGGTCATTGTGCTCTTCATTTTATGGACGCGATCCCCCGCGCTCATCTCGCCGGTCGATTCCAGCGTCAGGTCGTTCTTATTCATGGTAAACCGCGCGCGTTCGAGATCATACGCCATCCTGGACTTGCCTTTGCCGTTCCCGCTCATAGTGACGCCCGACGGGCCCTGGTCGAGCATCGACATCTGAATAGTGTAATCGAGATCGATTATGGCCTGCCCGTCGGTTACTTCGGTTAAGGTCCCTGTGCCTTTTAGCGTCTGGTTCAGCGTCGCCCCCTGCAACTGCATCGGGGTGACAACCTCGACGGGCCAGCTTTCCCCGACGCGAACGCTCCTGTCCGGGAGCAGGTTAGTCGGATTCATCTGTTTCATCATCTCCCTCACGTCCATTCCGGGAGGGAGGTTCTCGCTTCCCTTTACATCGATCACCTTGCCATCCTTGTCCATCGTCACGGTAAAGGTCTTCCCGGCGATCCCGCCCGCCATAGCATCCTGCCTCTCACCGTTGACCTTCAGATCGATGCTGTTGAACCTGCTCTGCAGAGTCCACTGGCCGTCGGGCTCGCTTGCAGTAACTTCTGTGTCAAAAGCGGCGTCAAGCTCCATCTGCTGCGAGCCTAAAACGCTATTCGAAGTCGGGTCGGTAGAATCGACTTTCAGTCGGTTCTTCATCGTGTAGGCGCTCTTTTGGCCGAGCGGCTGCGAGAGCTTGAAGTTTACTTCCTCGCTTGAGCCGGTGCTGCAAGAGGCAACGAAGGCCAGTAACATCAGGGCCAGAACTCTCTTCATAAACCCTCCGGGTGAGCTTATCGGATATCTCTTCGGAGCCGAATCACTCCGCGTGAAGCAGCTTAACAACTCGTGCGACAAGTTTCCACCGGTCTGGTCAGGCGAAACTAAATTAATCTCAGGCCCGTATTTTCTATTCGTTGAGATAAGAAGACGAGATCGTTATTGGTTCGATCCAGGATGTGAGATATAATAGCCCGCCGAGGTGGGAAACTTATGAAGCAGAAAGAGTTGCTTACAGCACGCGCCCTTCCTATGATAGTCGCTTTATTGACTCTCATTCTGTGGGCTGGCCCGCCCGTCTATGCGCAGGACCCTACGGGCCGCCCAAAAGATCCGCCAAAGAGACCTCCTTCGAGACGGCCTGCGGCCAGACCCGAACCTCAACCCATTACTGTCATTCTTACGGTCCTGACCGACCCTCCGGGCAGCTCTGTATTTCTTAACGGCGATGACCGTGGTGTTACAAGCGCCGAAGGGAAGATACAGTTTGAGAAGCTGGCGCTCGGCCAGTATACGGTTGAGGTAAAGAAGACAGGCTTCAGACCTGCTTCGCGAGTCTTTCAGGCGGGGACCGATTCCCCAACCCTCGTCTTCAAGCTCGATCCCGACCTCGATGATGTTGTCAAGGAATTCGACTCGCTCGTCTCGCAGGGCAAGCTCGCGGGAGCGGAGAGCCCGAATGCTTATGAGCTGGTCGGCAGGGTCTCAAATGAGTACCCCGACCGCCCTGAAATTCTCCGCATGCGGGGGGTGCTCTCGGCCAGGCTTATTGAGACCGCTTCCCCGGTGGTCGGGGCCACGGTTACGAAGTGGCGGTCTACCTCGCGTGAGGATATAGTGCGGGCGCTCGATGCTGCCACGATCTCGTCCTCGCTTAAGCCGGATGATGCGCGCGCTCAGGCGATGACGGCCTATTTTCGAGGTGTTGTTGCGCTCAGGGATTGGCAGCAGGGCCAGTTCCGCGCACAGGCCGATGCAAACAAGCAGGGTAGCGAAGTCCCGCCCGATTCGACGGGGCTATTGCAGGCCCGGTCCGACCTGGAAAAGGCCATCAGCCTGGATGACGCGTGGGCCGCGCCGCGCTATCAGCATGGAGTTGTGCTCTTCTATCTCGGAGACTTTAACGGCGCGCAGGCGGCATTCATCAAGGTCAGCCAGCTTGAGCCGCGATGGGTTCCGGCGATGGTCTGGCTTGGGTCTTCGTACTATGCGTCTGGAAAGCACAAAGAGGCAATCGAGGCTTATCGCAGGGCCATAGAGATTGAACCCGGCAGCGCTGCGGCCTACGCGGGGCTTGGGCTCGCTCGGTCTGCAAAGGGAGAGAAGGACGCTATAAAAGACATCGAGAGAGCATTGCAGCTTGACCCGACGAGCGGATTGCCACACCTGAACCTCGGTATAGTGCTCTCGCAATCGAAGCGGAGTAAGGACGTGACGCGCGCTATCGAGGAGTTAAAGAAGGCCATTCAAAAGAACTCTCAGAACCTTGAGTTCCAGAATCGTATAGCAGAGGAGCTGCTGGCCAGTCTTCAGAGCCGTAAGAAGTAGCCGTCTCAAGTTAAAAGCGATCACCTGGAATGCCATCATTAAGTGGACTCTTGATGGCTTCCCGTGATCGCTTTTCTAGTTGAGCCGGGCCATCTCTTTCCTGATCGTCTTTATCTGCTCACGTATCGAGCTGGCGTCTGCGGCGGCGGGAGAAAGCTGAAGATAAAGCTCAAGGTCGGCTATTGCCTTGCCTTGTTCGCCGAGCGCGGCAAGCAGAAGCCCCCGGTCTCTCGTGTGAAGCGCCGAATGCGGGTTTATCAGAAGTATTCTATCGATAGCCGCGAGCGCACGCCTGTAATCGCGGCCTCCGGCGTAAATCGAGAGTAGATTCGAGAGCATTCGCGTGAGAATCTGCTTATTACTCACCTCGGCCAGGTGTTCGGGTCTCAACTGCTTGCGACCCTGACTCAGGTTCGAGATCAGCTCGGAGCAGCCTGCCTCGCCGAGCAGCCGCCCGCCGTTAAAGGGATCGACGAATATCTCACGCCCGCCTGCTGTGTACTTGGCGAGAAAGTGGCCTGGAAACCCTACGCCCTTTATCGACAGCCCGATCCGTCTGGCCACCTCCATATAGACAACGCTCAGTGTTATCGGTATGCCGGTGCGGCGATCTATCACGTCATTGAGAAAGCTGTTTCGCGGATCATAATAGTTATCGTTATTGCCATGAAAGCCTAGCTCCTCAAAGAGGGTGGAATTGAGGGCCGAGACCAGGTCGTGTGTGGTTTCGGCCAGATCCGCCCTCTCGCGGGCCTGATCGCTGAAGCGGTCGAGCTTTTCAAGATATAGATTGGTGTCGAGATGGGTGTACTCTTCGGCGGCTATCAGCAGGGCCGCTTCCGCAAGATTTATTCGCTCATCATCGCCCGCGACAATCCCGGCAAATCGATGCCTGGGGCTCTCTGATTGGTCTGTTAAGAGTGGCTGTGACATCCCCGAACCATTATTACAGAATTGATAAAGCAGAAGGGCCGATGACTTTCGTCATCAGCCCTCGAATATAACACATCCTGGGAGGCTTCGTCTCAGTCGCCTGCCCGTTTTGCAGACGACGGTTTCGAGTCGGTCTTGATGTTATTCCACAGGAAAGCGTAGGACCGATCCGCAACCGAGATCATATATTCCCAGCCGTGATTGCCTGGAAAGATGTGGAATTCGTGCGGGATGCCCGCTTTTGAGAGCCGCTCGTCGAATGTTTTATTCACTTCCTGAAAACCGTAACGATCCTTATCGCCGACGTCGAAATATATCTTGAGGCCGGATTTCTTTATTGCGGCGGCGTTTGACTCGGCCACGTAGAAAGGATTGTTTGCGCGAAAGAACTCTTCATCGGGCGGGTTGCCGAAGATATTACCGATAAGCCTGCTGAGGAATTGCGCCCGCCGGTCATTTCCCGATGTGCTCGGCAGCTCTGTGTAGAGCGCGGAGCTGTGCGCGGTGACGGACGAGAACATCTCAGGGTGCTTGAATGCGAGCAGCAGCGCGCCGTACCCGCCCATCGAGAGCCCCTGAATCGCGCGGCCCGTCGCCGTTCCGATTGCGCGATATGTCTTCTCCACGTGCGGGATGAGGTCTTTGATTATCGCATCCTCGTATTTGACCCCGTTTTTAGAATTCAGATAGAAGCTGTTTTCGCCCGCCGGAGCGACGACTATCATCTCCCCTATCTTTCCTTCTTTACGAAGTCTCTCGACGGCATCCGCGACTCCGCGTCTCTGGTACTCGCCTTCATTGCCATTCATTCCGTGAAGGAAGTAGAGGACCGGAAACCGCCTCTTCGTATCGGTGTCATAAGATGGAGGCAGGTGGATCGCGAACTTGAGGTCTTTACCGATCGAGGGCGAATTAACCGAAGAGTATTCGACCCTCGGCTCATTCGCCTGGGCGACTGTCTGCTGAGTCGTCTGCGCTGACTGCGACCGCACAGCAACGCCTGCTGTCAGGATAAGCAGCGCGAGAGAGCAGGCGAGCGCGCATATGGATAATGTCGGTTTACGTTTCATGGATTAACCTTAAAGCGCGGCCCGTCACTTGGAAAGTGATCTATGTTCAGATTATTGGCCGCAATGTCGGTCAGGTCGATAATAGCAGCAGCGTTGATGGCTGCGGCAATCGAGATCGTTTCAGATATCTCTTCTTTCGTAGCCCCGGCGGCCAGCGCCTTCTTCAGGTGGCCTTCGATACAGCCCTGGCACTTGGCGACAAGCGACGCGGCTATCGATATCAGCTCCTGGGTCTTCGTATCGAGATGCTTTGCTTCGGAAAAATATATCTCGCGGTAGAACTCTCCGTAGATGCGTCGCATCTTGGGTTCCATCATAGAGTATGATGCCGGTTTGCCGGGAGTTTGAGGCTTCGGGTTTGAGGAGGGAATCTCCGGTTCTCCCGCTTGAGTCGCCTGGTCCGGCTGCTGTGCCGTTTTGCTATCCATAATCGTTGCATCTCTCCTTGGTTAAAATTCCTGCGGCGATGGCAAGAACTGCCGCAGCACCCCTCGCCCCGCATGCCAAGCAATTATACGCATCTTTGTTGAATTCGGTCCTGTAGAAAGGGGCTGGACCGGCTACATTACAACTATTTACATTTAAAAACCGCCTGCCTGAACCTTCTACCATGATCGGGAAGCATCTTTCAACACCGGCGGTCGCTGTCACATTCTTGAAACCTGCCGCCTGTGTGGGATCGGGCGCTTTGGCCTGGGCGATGGCTTCTTCTCCTGTTTCCTTCTTTCTGCGCGCAAGACTATTGCAGCGTGGATGGCGGCGCGCGGATTGACACGTCCCCATCCCTGGCGGTCGACATCGATATGAGAAATCCGGCTCGCCGTCTTGATAAGCGCGTACTTGACTTCGTGCGGTTTGAGGTCGGGGACCGCTTCGAGCATCTGCGCGACTATAGAAGAGACGATGGGAGCGGCAAAGCTGGTCCCATCGACATGC
>DASTET010000934.1:0-3087 GCA_035709445.1 Blastocatellia bacterium
CTCGCTTCGATCAGGTGCCGCTCGTTATAAATCGGCACGATAACGCTCAATCGGAACGAGGTCGCTATCGTCTCTTCGTGGACCGGTAGCTGCCTCAGGAGGGAATGCGTCCTTTCCATCATGTAACTCATCCGTCGATAAACTCTCTGTGCCACAGCTCGAGCATCAACAGGCTCCATAGCGAGAAGCTGTGATCTGCGCGGCGTTCAAGGTGATCGGCGACCAGGCGGCGAACCTGTTCCGGCTGAAAGTATCCTCGTTTTTCGGCCCGCTCCGCGAGCAGCGCGTCCTCAAGCAGCGGCCTGAGCGGCCCGCGAAACCACTGGCCGACAGGCACGCCGAATCCCATCTTGCGGCGCTTGACATTCTCCGTCGGCAGCAGGTCTTTGAAGGCCCGCTTGAGCAGGTACTTCGATTGCCCTCCCCGAAGCTTATACCTCACGGGCAGGCGCGCTGCAAACTCCATGACCTCGTGATCGAGAAACGGCGACCGCGCTTCAAGGCTGTTCGACATCGATGTGATATCGACTTTGACCAGCAAGTCATAGGGCAGGTAAGAGACTACGTCGACCGACATCGCCGCGTCTACGGGATCGAGCCCGCGCGCCTGTTGAAAGAGCGATTCTATCCAGCCGTTATGACCGTGCCCGTTTAGCGAAGAGCGAAACTGCCGCGTGTATAGCTGCTGCTTTGCGCCCTCGCTTATAAAGCCGACCCAGTGACCGTAGCGTCTCTCCATAGGCTCGGTCGCCACGGTCAGGAATCGCCGGGCCTGGCGAAGCCGGTTCTTAGGGTTGAGCGAATCGGGCAGGATGCGAGTGATCGCCCTTGCAGAAAGCCTGCTCCCCGGTATGGCCCGTATGCGTTCGGCCAGCCGGTTTCCAAGGTACCGCTCGTATCCGGCGAAGCTCTCATCGCCGCCGTCGCCGTTTAATGCCACGGTCACTTTCGATCTTGTCATCTGCGACACGTAAAATGTCGGTATGGCTGAAGAGTCCGCATAAGGCTCACCGTAATGGCGGACCAGCATGGGAAGGATCGTCAAAGCATCCGGCTCGACGATGAACTCGTGATGGTCGGTGCCCCACTTTTCTGCGATGCGGCGCGCATGCTCAAGCTCGTTATATGCGGCTTCCTTAAACCCTATTGAAAAGGTCTTAACCGGCTGGTCTGACAGGCGCGCCATCAGCCCCACTACTATCGACGAATCGATGCCGCCCGAAAGAAAAGCGCCGAGCGGCACATCGCTTATCATGCGAAGCCGCACAGCTTCCGTCAGCTTTTCGCGTATAGCCTCCGACGCTTCATCCTCGCCGAGCCGAATCTTCGGCTCATACTCAAGCGACCAGTATCGCTCAAAGCGGAGAGTCATCTCGCCCGCGCCGATATCGACGGTCATCCAGTGAGCGGGCGGAAGCTTATATACGCCTTTAAACCCGGTATCGGGCGCGGGCACATAACCCCACGACAGGTACGCATCGATAGCCGGAGCGTTCACCTCTCGCGGGATCTCTCTGCTTGCAAGCAGCCCCTGAAGCTCTGAGGCGAAGAAGAGCCTGTCTCCCGTGCGCGCATAAAAGAGCGGTTTCTTTCCGACGCGGTCGCGGGCGAGCACGAGGCGGCGACGGCCCTGGTCCCACAGGCCGAAAGCGAACATGCCGCGCAACCGCTTGATCGCCTCGATCCCCCATTGCTCGTAAGCATAGACCACTACCTCGGTGTCTGTCCGTGTGCGGAATCGGCAGCCGAGCCCTTCAAGCTCGCGTCTCAACTCGCGAAAGTTATATATCTCTCCGTTAAACGTGATCCAGATCGTGCCCGCTTCATTAGAGAGCGGGTTCCTCCCGGCTGCCGACAGATCGATGATCGATAATCTTCGGTGGCCGAGCGCACAAACGTCGTCGGCCCACACGCCTGAATCGTCCGGGCCGCGATGCCGCTCGGCCTCTATCATGGGCAGAACCCCTCTTTCGAGGCCCCCGCCGCTGCTTGAAACTATGCCTGCAATCCCACACATAAAGAATAGTCTGGCGCGTCTAGCGCGTCCCGCTCCTCGCGGCGCTGATTATTTTGCATCATCCGGTTCAACCGATGTCTGTCTTCAAAGCGACGCGCTAGACGCGCCAGACCCGCCAGACGCGCTAGACTTTTTTCCCGATCCGCCCCAGCCGCAGTTCGGCTGGACGTTTATCTCGTTAAGCCCCGCGCGGCGGAGCAGGTCTTCAACCTCCGCCTTTGTGTAACGATTCTCAATAGGCGCGGAGAAACGGTCGAACTGATCGTTTACGCATACCCTGAAAGGATAATTCGAGTATTGCTTCATCGGCATGCGCTCGGCAAGCCCCCTCAACTGCGGGATGAGCCGCAGTGCCCGGTAGGGCCATACGAAGGACACGAAAGCGAGCCACGCCGCCGGATAAGAGAGCGCGTAGATGGCCGCGTTCGGCAGCCGTGTAGTCAGCTTGCGAATGCCCGCGACCGCAGAAAGCAGCGCCGTTTTGACCGGCTGCCCTTCTGGCTCCCAGTAGAGATATATCTGAATCTCTCCGCCCGGCTTCAGGTACTGAAGCAGGCTCCTGAAGCCGGTTTCAGGGTCGGGCAGATGGTGCAGCACGCCTATCGAATAGATAAAATCGAAGCTCTCAGGCGCAAAGGGAAGGTCGTGCAGATCGGCCTGTATGACGTGCACGCGGTCGCAACTGATGGTGTTGCGCCGGGCGACCTCTACATGCTGGCCCAGGTCGACGGCCCACACATCCGCGCCGTATTTCGCCGCATAGTAGGAGTGTCGCCCGCTCCCGCATCCCGCATCCAGCACGCGCTTGCCCCGAAAGAACTCAGGCCCGCGCGGCGACATGTACTCAAAGAAATTGCGCTCCCATTCGTCATACATGTCCGGGAAATGCGACCACTCGAACCCGAAGCTCTCAGCCGTCGCGACCTTGCGGGCATCGACTCCCGCGCCGTCGCCCTTGCCTCCGAGCGCCTCGCGCATCTCAGGAAGCAGCATTCGCGGGATGCCGCGAACGATCGGAAAATTCCTGTGACAGCGAAGGCAGAGCAATCCCTGTTCGGCTATCGCCAGCT
>DASTET010000935.1:0-4591 GCA_035709445.1 Blastocatellia bacterium
ATTATGAGGCTTTCGGTTATGCCGTCTGAAAGATACTCCATTTCAGGGTCGTCGCTCGCGTTGACGAACGGCAGGACGGCCAGAGAGTTTATCTCCTGTTTGCTGCCGCTCCAGTAGATGTATGCGATGGCGGTAAGCACCAAAATTAGGAGCGCGGTCGATATGGCGAGGCTGCCCTTGAGCCGCTTGATCTGAGTCGTGGCATCGCCGTAGTCGGAAGTGGCGCGTGCGGTCGCCACTTGAAGCGTTCCGGCGGCGGCCTCTCGCGCAAGGTTTTTTACGGGGGCTCGCGCCGTCCCGGCCTTTGCGGCGGTGGCGTCGAGCGACAGCGTGATATCGTCATCGGACGCGGTCGACACGGACGGGTCCAGCCCCCTCTCGAAATCGAGCCGCTGTTTTTGTCGCTTCAGCACGCGGCGAATCTCTTCTATGGACTGGCATCGCCTCTGCTTATCTTTGACCAGCGCGCGACCGATCACCTCTTCCAACTTTTCCGGCACATCGGGGGCATAGCGCGAAAGGGGGGGAGGCTCGCGGTCGAGAACAGATACTATGATGTCGCTTGTCGTCTCCCCCTCGAACGGTCTCGCGGCGGCGATCATCTCGTAGAGCACTACGCCGAAGCTGAATATGTCTGTCCGGTGATCGACGGCGAGACCGCGCGCCTGTTCGGGCGACATATAATTCGGGCTGCCCATGATTACGCCTGGCTCCGTGTGAACGGCGGCGACTGTAGCCGAATCCTGTGACGGGCGAGAGTCGGGAAAGCTTTCGGTCAGCTTGGCTATGCCGAAATCGAGCACCTTAACATAGCCGTCCGGCCTGAGCATTATATTCTCCGGCTTTATGTCGCGATGGACTATGCCTGCCCGATGCGCGGCGGCGAGCGCGCTTGCGACCTGCATGGCGATTGAGAGCACCTCGCCGAGCGGTATCTCTTCGCGGCGCATACGCTGGCGCAGAGTTTCACCCTCTATGAACTCGGTGGCTATAAAGTGGCCGTGCTCGGTCTCTCCGATATCGAGGATGGTGATGATGTTGGGGTGGCTCAGGGCCGATGCGGCCCGCGCCTCAAGCTCGAACCGGCGTACACGGTCGTCGTCCTCTGTAAGCTCAACGCTGAGCAGCTTGAGGGCCACTTTGCGCCCAAGCCTTATGTCTTCGGCAAGATAGACCTCTCCCATTCCGCCCGCGCCGAGCAGAGAGACGACCCGGTAATGATCGATAATCGTGCCTGCTGTCAGACTCACCGTAACTCGACAGGGACCGGCTTTCCTGCCAGCCGGTTGTGATCATAATGCGAAACCAGACTCGTACATTATGTATCGGAAGCCCGCTGTTAAACCAGCGCAACCAGTAATATCGTGTCCGGGATGGTAGAATCTTTGACGTGATTTTCGGATGCTCGGGACGTTCATATCTCGCCTGTGTGCTGGCGCTGTGTGCGATCCTTCAAGCCGGGTGTCGCGCGCCTGTTCAGGAGACGGGCATCGCGCCGTTACTCGAAAGTGAGCCTGAGCGGTATTCTGCTACGGTCATACTGACGGTCGAAGACGGCGACCGCAGGGAAGTAACCGTCACCCGCGTCGCGCGCTCCGGCGAGATGTTCAGAGAAGAGTGGTCGCAAGGCGGTGAGCGCCGCGCGCTCATACTGCGCCCGGACCTCGGAAAGAGTTTCGTGCTCTATCTCGACAGGCGAACCTATTCTGAGTCTCTTCTCATAGACGGGCAAAATACGGAAGCTCAAAAGAACGGTGGGGCTTATGCGGAAGAGATCGAGCGCGCTCTCGGCCCCGTGCCGGCTGCCGGAAAGATCGAGTCACTGTCGCTTCCAGATCATGCTATCGACGGCCATCCCTGTCAGGTGACCCAGGCGCGCACCCTCTTCGAGGACGGACGAGCAGAGGTGACAAGGGTTTTCCGGGCGCGCGACCTTGCCGGGCTCGCGATCAGGGTCGAGACCGAAACCGAGGCGCAGGGCCGCCGGGTCAGAATAATAACCGAGAGGCGCGACATAAAGACCACGGTTGCCGATGATGAGTTCCTGATCCCACCCGATTTCGTGTTGAATTGACCGCAGAGTATGCAGTGGTGGGTAGAGGTAGAATATATCTCTGCGTCCTCTGCGGCGAATACTTTCTGCATCATCGGAGAGCTGGTTGGCCTTTATGGACATATATGCTGGAACGGTCGGTCGTGGAAAATTCTTGCAGCCGCGCTCGGTTTCCAAGTAGTATCTCCTTGCCGAGCCATTGTCTCTATATATTTTATTTGAATGAGTAGCTATATAAACTTTAAATAACTGCCGATTACACGGCATGTCATCGGCTCGGCGGAATTGCCCCGAATGTAAGAGAACACGGACGTCACACGGACAAACGGGTACGTAAATTCTGAATACGAGTATAAGCAGGAGACATAATTATGAGTGCGACGGTTCCCCATATATTGATTGTCGAGGACGACGACGACACACGATTCGTCTATAGTGTGCTGCTAAAAATGGAAGGATTTGCAGTCACACAGGTCAGCACCATGTCGGACGGCTTGAGCCGGGCGCTTTCGACCAGCTACGACCTGATAATAATGGATGTTCGCCTGCCTGACGGCGACGGTGTAGAGCTTTGCCAGCAGGTAAGGGCCTTTAATAAGATAACTCCCATTATGTTCGTATCGGCTGCGGCTTATAAGAAAGATGTAGAGCGAGGGATGGGGGCGGGGGCGCAGGCTTATGTGACCAAGCCTGCGGAGGCTGAAGTGCTGCTCGATACGGTTACTCATCTGCTCGGTCAAAAGGCAATGTCGGTTGTGCACCTGAACCGCTCGGCGCTGGCTGAGATGATCAATGCCGCGCCCGTCGCAGCCGCGTTAATAGATGGAAACCGTATCTATAAAGCAGTGAGCGAGCCGTACGCCGAAGCAGGCGGGTATAGCGCCGCCGACCTTGTGGGAAAGCAGGTGACCGACATCTTCCCGGATGTTTCAGGCGAGGCCGGACAAATGCTGAACATCGTTCAGCAGACCGGGCAGCCTCAGTTCATCTCTCGATACCCTTATTCATCGCCGAACCTCCCCGACCGAGGTATCACCTACTGGGACGCTGCATTGTGGCCTATAGAGAATAATGGCTCAGGGCTTGATATATTGATAGTCGTCCGCCAGAAAGAGCAGAGCGGAGATATAACAGCTACCAGCTTATAACACCCATAAAAACTGAAAGCAGCAACAGGCATTTGAAGTCGGATGCCTGCTGCTGCTTATTAGTCTCAACCGGTTTCTACTGCCCCTGAGCTGTCCGGGTCCCCGTCGGTCTGCGGCGCGGTGCGGTGCTTCCCGGAGTGGGGAAGGGAGGCTGTCCGGGCGCAGCGCCCGATGCGGGTGTGCCGCTGGCGAGAGTTGAATTGATCAGGTCTTCGTATATCTTGATCTCACCCTCCTGCTTTAGCCTCTCCTGGGTCTGAGCCATATAGGCTGAAAAGAGCGTGTTGCGCTTGCTGTCGAGCAAACGGTCTTCTATCGATTGGCGCTCCTTCTGAAACTGCTCCCCCATGTCCGGGTCTTTGCGGTTGATTAAAGCGGCCACCACAAAGGAGTCGCTGTTTTCGATCTTGATAGGCTCGCGGGTAACCTCGCCCTGCTTGAGGTCGTAGACCCTGCGGCGGTTGGCCTCGCTCACGAGCGGGCCTATGGAATCGTTGCCGGTCATGCCTGCGCGCTCATCCGTCTTGAGCCCTGAGGCGTCGGCTGCCGACTTGAGCGCGTCGGGCGTGCTGGCCTGCGCGAGCTGGCGGGCTTTTTCGGCGGCCATCTCTCTGGCCTTTTCTGTGCGGAAGCGGTCTTCGACTTTCGCCCTCACCTCTTCGAAATCGGGCTCGTGCGGGTCGCGCTTTTCGGTGTACTGGGCGATGGCGAACCCGTTGTTGACGCTCAGGTATTCGGTTATGTCGCCCTGGTTTTCAAGCTCGAAGACGGCCGTCTGGAACTCGGCAGCCGCGCCCAGATCGGGGAGGCTATCGCCCTCGGCGAAAAATGGGGTCTCTTTCACAACGGCCACTTGCGCCCCGTGCTTGCTGTTGATCTCGGCGACCACCGCTTCGGCGTTTTTGTTCTCTTTGAACTTTTGCGCCGCCTCCGTGGCTATCTCGACCGCCCTGGTGTACCCCTTGCGGGCGCGGGCCTCCTTCAACAACTGCTCGCGCGATTCTTCGAATGTGGGTATCTTCCGGTCGGTGACTTTCAGTATAAAGAACTGGTCGCCTTTGCGTATTGGCTGGCTTACTTCGTCCTTCTGCATGGTGAAAACGCGGTTGAGCGGATCGTCCGTATCGCGCTTATCGTTCTTATTGACCCAGCCTATATCGCCGCCTGCGGCCCGGCTCTTAGCATCTTCGCTTTGCTGGCGCGCGAGGCTGGCGAAATCCTCAGCGGGATTGCCCGCTTCGCCCTTGGCGCGTGATACCAGCTCTTCGGCCTTTTTGCGAATCTCCTCTTCGGGCGTTGGTGTTTGAGGATCGGCAGGATTCTGAGCGTCAGCCCTGTTCGGGTTGGTCTTGGGGATATTGAGCACGATCTGGCTGACGCGGACCTGCTG
>DASTET010000936.1:0-7362 GCA_035709445.1 Blastocatellia bacterium
ATCTACGGTCCGATGGCCGAGTTCGCCGTGATTCCGCCGCCGCTCTATGAGCAGATCACCTCCGCTGAAGCCAGCGGCAACGGGCACAGGAATGCGGAGCCGTCCGAGATCCTCTCGGCAAAGTATATGTACTATGACGACCGCGCCGCCGCGCAGGAGTCACAGGAACAATAAGCATCATCGGCCCGGCGCGAACGGCTCGCCTTCAGCGCATAAGCCCGGTCGGATTATTTCGCGTAATAGAATCCTACTCTCCTTCCGCCGACATTTTCTCTTCAGGTTTGCGGGCGGTCGCTTTCATACGGTCCAGCAAATCCGTACCTATGTAACCGAGAATGAAACCTAGAATCAGGCCGATGACCCTGTATAAGACCCAGCCCAGATCCTTGACTCTGTAAGCGGGCAATGGAAGCACGGCCCAGAGAGTTAAGACATAAAATAAGACGGACGCGCCGAGCACCCCGCCGATAAGGCGATCCGCTTTTCGGTAGGGCTCGTGCCAGTGCGCAAACAGAGGAGGCAGCGCGAGGGCCAGGGCGGCGAGCAACAGGATGAGGGGGGCTTTATTGGGAATAGTGATTGGCTGAAAAGCCTGAATAGCAGTCAGCCCCACTACCAAAGCTCCGAGCAGCGACCCCTGCAAAAGGATCAGGCTGTTTAACTGTTGTGCATTCTTCTGCTTCTCATAATCGAGTAGCTGAGCGATCACCTTGTAGCCTTCCTCCGCGCGCATAACCATCACATCAAGGTAGCCCAGGTCGGCTGCGATCTGCTCCTCCAACCATTCCGCCCGCGCGACGTCCGCGTCGAAGAGGGAGTCGCCCGTCGAAGGCTGCGCCGGATGATGCTCCGGGATTAGCTGTTGCAGGTTCTTCTTTCCGATCTGCACGGTCAAACGCAAGTCTTTCAGGCGCGAGACGCTATAGTACAATCGGTAGTAATCCCTCTGCGCCCGGCTAAGCTTCTCCTGTGCGTTTTGCAGCTCGTCGCCCGCGAGCCTCCTATTATTTTCTATGTGCTTATGCAATTCGATGAAGTCTTTGAGGGCGGGATCGATCGGATGGCGCCCTCTGCGAAGGCCAGATATCTCTTGCTCAAAGACGCGCTGCGCGTTGCGCAGCTTAAAGGCGTACATGAGATAACGGGCGAGAGGCGCAAGTTGATCTCCGTCAGGCCAGACCGACCACCGGAACGCAGCATCCGCCTTTGACTCCGGAGCGATCAAGGCGATCATCCTGCGATCATCGGATGATTCGCCCTCCCAGAGACAAAAACCGTTGCCGGTAAGATAGAGATTGTTTGCGCGCCTATCGGCATTGTTGTTGCACGGAAGCGCGCTCATTGCCGGTCTGCCTACCTGGCGGGCGATTTCGCGTCTGAGCTGTTCGCCGGAGAGGTCTGCGCGGGCCGGAAACAGGGATTCGTCCTCGCAGACGCCGCTGAAGACATACGCCTCACCCATCAACCCCTCCCGCGAGAAGTCGTCTCTTGCGGTCATGGTCCATTTATCATAGAGTCTTCGCCAGCGCGACCATTCCCCCGGACTCTCATTTGTCTCGAAGGTTGCGATAAAGCCGAGAATCTCCTGATATTGAAAGATAAAAGCCTGGTAATACGACTTGCTCGCCAGCCGCTGCGCGTGTATCTTGGCGGCCGTCACGCGATAGCCGGAGTCATATAGATTCCGCTCTTCCGGAAACTCGACCGGAAGTCCGAGCCTCTCCGAGCGATCTTTGATTCCGAAGATAGTGCAGGTATCCCACAGATGCCGGAGGTAATCGCGGGCATTCTGACAAAGCTCAGGATTTGAAAGATTCTCTTTCGGCGCAAAGCTGTATACCAGCATCGCGGGCTTGCTGATATTCATCCGGTCTCTTCTCCAGATCGTTTTGGCGGTCCCGTCTTTCCGGGCTCCTTTTTCGGCGGAGGAGGGGCCGTCGCCAGGGTGTAGTCGATCTTGTCTATTATGTGGTTGAGTATCTCCCAGACGGGTTTTGGCATCGGCTGTGTCTTATCTTCCGGCTCGGAGCCTATCTCGGCTCGAAGTATCCGCTTCTCGAACCTCAACCGCTCCAACAATGCGGCAAGGGTCTGATCGATGACGGCCTCGTCCTTTTCATCAATCGCGCTGTCGAGCCTGCGCAACAGCCCCTTCACAGTCTGCCAGTCGATAGCCTGCCATTTTGCTTCGGGGACATCTGAGGTCCTCAATGGTTCCAGTCTTGTCTTTACGCGCTCTAAAAGTCTTCTGGAGGTTGATGGCATGGCGTCACACGATTTGCGTTACGAGCATGGATGAAGCCCACGCATCGAAAGAGTCCGGGCGACCGACCAACCGGGTCCTGGCCTCAAACATGGCAAGGCCCAGGTCCTTCTTGTCCTGCTTCTCGAAAAGCTGGCGATAAAACTCGGACGCCAGTTGAAGCGCCCCCCTATCCGACACGAGACACCTGAACCCCACGACGTTCGGGATTCCGGCCCGGATCAACGCTTCTATCGTACCCAGATACCTTTGAGAAACTCCCAGCTCGCTGCTTGAGACCATAGAGCTATTGCACGCGCTCACGTAGGCCAGCCATATCCCTGCACGGTTAACCCAGTGGCTCAGGAGGTCACAGGATATAACCTCCGGCTCGTCATCCTTCCCGCGCAGCACCACGCCGCTGGCATCGGCGCTTTCCGAGTGGTGTCTTACGTGGCCCGCGTAATGGAGGATGTGATATGGCGAATTATCGATCAACTCGGATTCGACCTTTTCGGTTGTGGCTTCCGCCGCCGGTATCTCCTTAAACTGAACATTCAAACCGACGCGATCACACCCGATTTGAATGTGCTTCCTGATCTGAGACAGCTCGGCCCCGGTATCAGGCAGTTCCCCGCCCGCGTCCGACGCTATCAACAGGACGCGCAGCACTTCCCTTTTCGCGACGTGCGAAGTGAATAACTGGTGAAAGGTGCGGCTCAGCTTGAGCGAAATCCGGCTGGACATAAGCCGCCTCGATACCGGCATCAGCAGAGCAAGCTGCTTGTTCTCGTACGCCAGAAGCTCGAATGGAAGCGCAAGCCCTTTCGTATCGGTAGTGATTACCAGATGGCTCGTATGATCATCCGGCAGCAGTCTGGCGAACAGATCCGGTATGGCATTAAGTCCTTTATGAAAGTGACGTGAGACGGCGCTCAGTTGACGGTAGAAGTGCGCTCGATTACTCCAGCGGGTGACCAGGTCGCGACACATATCGTTGAGATCATTTATCGATTCTTGATCTATCGTACCCTGGAAGTGCAGAACCTCTCCCGTGCTGCAAACCAGCGCCCCGTGGTGCGGGACCCAGTAGAGGTGTTTTACGCGATCCTTCTCAGCGCCGCCGATAGGGATATTGATATTCTTGATGGAGTTCTCGACAGGACTGGCGCACCCTTCGGTGAGCTTTTGCTTGCCAAACTCAGCCAGCATCAGCATGTAGATGGATTGCTTCACCACCTGCACGAAACGAATCCAGTGGCAAAGCGCAAACTCGGTAAAATCATTCCCGATCTCAGTTCGCGGGAGCGTGGCCACGACCACGATAAGGGCGTCAGAGAGCAGCAAAGGGACGCCTACCGAGACCCGTTCCTTATCCCAGCAGAAGAACGAGCGCATGCCATTCGTCAGGCTCCCAAGCGATGTATGCTGGCTCCTGACGGCGCTAAACGCCGCGAGCTTCGTCGATTCGGAAGAAGTCTCGCAGGACTCCGGCCCGGTAATCTCTTTCCTCCTCGCGTCGAACCACCAGCCGTGATTCGACTCCTGTTTTGTAAGATAGAGGCAGATATCGGGGAGGCTATAGCGCGTGATCTTCTTCCACGCCTCGCCGAGATACTTGACGCACTCCCATACCTGCTCGGCCTGAAGACATTTCAACTTGACCTGTTCGAGCGACATCAGGTATTCGACGATGGGCGTTTGACGGTAGGATTCTGAGCAGTTGCCTTCGAGCGCGTCGAGCAGCGCCTCCATATACCTTGCGACCATTTCATTACGGAACCTGTAGGAATGAAATCCCAGATCGCTGCTGACGACGACTGCGCCTGAAAGCTGGTGCCGGTCGATATCGGCGGTAACAAACACAGGCGTGACCGTAGAGCGCTGGCGGAGGTGATGAACAACCTCGCGCAGGTCCCGGTCTGCCCATAGGTGGAGGGCGAGGTGGCGCAGTGAAGGGACCTGCGAGTTATAGCATATCTCATCGATCGCCGAGCGGATCACGTCCTCCGTGAGCGCTTCGTGATGGTTCTTCTTCAGGACCTGAATAACCGGGTCCAGAAATCCCGGCTCGCCCGATGTCTCCCTCGACAGCAGCTCGACAACCTGCTGGGCAGCATCTTCCAACAGCAACGCCTTCAGCCTGTCTTTAACCAGATGGAGGCAAACTTCCGGTCTGAGATCGGGCAGCAATATAAGGTCGAACATCGAATAAGCCGAATCGGTCTCCTGTTTTAGGTCGAAGAGGCTGACCGAGCCTGCGACGATGAATCCGAGCCTCCTGTATTCGTACTTCTGCTCCGAGGCTTCTATAAAATTACGGAACCTGTGGTTCAAATCGCTGGCGAAGAAGCGAGGGACGCTTTCGAGGTGATCGAAGAATGCTATAAGGTCGCCCTTAACGCAGCCGAGCAGGCGGCGCAGTATCTCTTCGAAGCGAAGATGCGGAATCTGAAGCTTGACTTCGGAATCCAGCTCCAGTCCGATCCTTCTCGCCTTATGAAGCAAGGCCCAATTGACCGTAGTATACATCTCGTCGAGCGTGCCCACGGGCAGCTTTCGCAGATCGATCTTCAGACACCTTCTGGTCGGCGCGTATTTCTCATTCTCGTTGAATATGTGGAGGAGGCGGGATAAAAAAAGAGACTTTCCGCTGCCGGGCGGTCCGAGCACGGCTATGTTGGACGCGCGCCCCGTGCGCTGTTGCCTCTCAAAGATGCTTAGCGCTTTTTCGACTGCGATATCGGTCAACACTTTTTCCCTGGTCTCAAGCATTCGGTTTACTGCCGCCCCCGCCAGTCTCCTCGGGATCGAGCCAGTATTGGAAGTCACTACCCGAACTCCTGGCCGCCGCCAGGGCCTTCGAGATCGAAAAATCCAGGTTGCTGCGCAGGCAATACCCCGCCAGTTGCGGGACCGAAAACCTGTATTTTTCATTCCTCCCTTTGATCGGGGTGATGATCCCGCTGACTTTAAGCTGGGTTATAATCGCGCCGATCTCACGAAGCCCTATATTATAGCCGACACCATTGAGCACGCGATCGACATCCTCAGGGCTGAATTCGTACTGCATGCTCATTCCCCTCTGCTCGGCATCCTTGATCAGGAGATAACATAACAACTCTTCATAGGGGTTGGTATTGGCCAGAAACGTCTCGAGCACCTTTCGCTTGTACTCTTCATTATTGAAGACATCCCCGAAAAGCTCGGGCCCGCTAGGTATCCCTCCACGGTCCTCATAAAGCCGGATGAGCTCGGCGCAATGTATCTGAATCAGCTCCGGGTGGCCCGCAGTCTGACGGTAGACCGCTTCAGGCAGGTCTGTGCCGGTCAGATCGATACCCATATGTGACAGCGGTCTGGTTATCATATCAGTGGTCTCATCGCGCCCGAACAGTTCGAGCTCGTGAGGTTTTGTGAAGTTGAAGAGGGGATGATTGATCGAGCGGCTTGCTTCCATCACCTGGCGAAAGCCTGCCAGGAATATGCGACAGGCCTCGTGGTTTTGAAACGTGGCCCGGAGCAGCTCCAGTACTTCGAAATTCTGCTTCGCATCGAATTCGAGTATGTGGTCCAGCTCGTCTATGAAAAGCGCTATATTCTTGTTTTCAGAATCGGCGATTCTATGCACGTAAGAAGGAAGGTTCCTGGCCTTATACAGATCGGCGACGACGTGTTCGGCGCTGCGGAACTGGTCCAGATCGCAGAGGATGTCATAGACCACATCCTGCGTCGAGTTGCATTTGCCGCCATAGACCCATGCGGTCTGTACGCCCTGTAGCTTGAGCCGGGCCATTATCTCCTGAAGCAGCGAGGTCTTGCCGATGCGCCGGTTGCCGAGAACGGTCCAGTTGTGCTCTCCGGGGATGAGGCGTTTAAGCGTCGACGAGCGGCCAAAGAAGCGCCCCCCGATGGCAGGGCGGCCCGATATGTAAGGCGACAGCCTCTCTCGCCCCAGAGGCCCGACCAGCGTCGCGCTTAAAAGCTTTGATCTTGTCGGGAGGTCGGGCGCTGCGTTCACCGATTCTATGTCTGCCCGGTCGATGACCACTATATTCGACAGCCCCAATTCCTTGAGCGCCATTTCGTCTGTCTGGATTCTGCCGCCCAGCGCCAGCACGATGAAGCCCTTTTGTAGCGACTGCGCCATGCTCTTGAGGTCGGGCAGCACCTGTTCCAGTTGATCGAACGTGACGGTCTCGTGACTTGAGAACCGCTTCGCCACGACGAACGGGAGCATGTGCGGGACATTGAGCTTGAGAGATGTGAGGTCCAGGTTGTGAATCTCAAACTCGTCTCGCGTTATGACCGGCCCGTGTCTCTTGAATCCGTTCTTTATCAGGTGCGTTATAAAAGTGCCGGGGGGCTGGTAGCCAGGTTCCGTATTCATAATCAACCTCATCAATCAGACGGATCTTTATACGGCTCAATCCCTACAAGGCCATGAAGCAGGAGAATGCCTATTGCAGCCTCAATCTTTTCCCGGCTCAACCCCAGGTCTCTTTCTGCCTCCGCATAGAGATGGCGAAGCCTGACCGGGTCCGGCAGCGGCGGGATCATATTCAGATATATCTTCGCGAGCAGCCTGCTTGTACGGGGCTCGGCTACCGTGTAGAGACACAAACGTCCCGCCGCAACCTCGCGGCGCACGCGCAGTCTCCCGTCCTTTGTCGCCTCCGCGTTTATTATGGTCCTCGTTACAAGACAATCGGGATTGGCCGGCTGATAGGAGGGCACGAAATCATCGAGCGATTCTCTCCACTCTTTGGTGTCCAGGCTGTCCTGTCCATAAGTCAGTATAGATTTATCATCCACCCACACAGACGGCTTGCGCGAAATCAAATCCTCATGGATGCGCGAGATGTACCTGCCGCCGTAACGAGAGTTATCCCCTATCGCAATGTGCGCGGTGCCGAAACACTTCTCATCAAAGAGGGCGTTCCCCGTCAGCTCCTGTATGCCGGGGTTTACGCCTATGCCGAACTCGGCCAGAGAATCATAGTGCCTATCGTCATGGATTCGCCCGAAATCGAGAATCTCTTCAAAAGCGGCCTTCTCTTGCGGCGTACCCTCGACGCTTACAAGCCGCCCGTCTTCAAAACGCAGCAAGAGGTAGGCCG
>DASTET010000937.1:0-2708 GCA_035709445.1 Blastocatellia bacterium
TTCGGGGATAGGAAGCCCCAGGTCTATGTAAGGCGCTTCCGGGAGCGCCTGGGTCTGTTCGGAGGGAGTGATTTTTATCTCGGGCGCGGGCTCGATTTCAGCCCTCTTGAACGGGGATGAGGGTCTCAGAATAAACACTAACACAATCTCCTTCGGAGAAAGATAAAACCTTAGTATGTATGTCAACGGGGGGAAGGTGTCAAGCGGGCCGGGCGCAAACGCTTGCTCAGATAGACTTATTTATGTTAGGTTTCAATCACCCTGAAAACTTTTTGTCTGGGGAGCAAACAAAATGGAAAAAGCGACTCAACAACAAAATACAATACAAGACAGCTTTCTCAACAGTGCCCGAAAAGAGCGAAATAACGTCACAATCTACCTGATGAGCGGCGTCAAACTGACAGGAAGGATCAAAAGCTTCGACAAGTATTCCTTGATTCTGGAAGCCGGGTCGCAAGAGCAGTTGATCTTCAAGCATGCGATTTCGACCGTATCGCTGCCGCGAGGGGGTGGCCGCGATTTTCACCACGCCCGACCGTCAAGCTCCGCCGACCGCGAACATCATGGCGAAACACCATCAGGCCCGCAGGTCGGCTCGGCTGCAACTCCGGAACGACCCTGAAATTCCGGTCATTCTATTAATAAGTTCTTGCACGGACCGGGCTGCCATCTCGAATAATGGCAGCCCGAATGATTTGCCCGTACGTCTATGCGCGGACTCTTCATCACACTTGAGGGTATAGACGGCAGCGGCAAGAGCACTCAACATCTGCTGCTTGTCGAGGCGCTCAGGAGAAAGGGCGTCGATGCGCTCTCGACTCGCGAGCCGGGCGGGACCGAGGCAGGCGAGGAGATCCGCTCGATGCTTTCATCTCACAGCACGACGCTCGCTCCGGCAACCGAGCTGTTGCTGATAGTGGCGGCCCGCGCGCAGCACGTCGAACAGGTCATCCGCCCGGCGATAGACGCGGGCCGCACAGTCGTTTCCGACCGCTACACGGATTCGACCGTCGCCTTTCAAGGGTACGGTCGCGGGCTCGATCTCGCTTTGATCGATGATGTGAACCGGTTCGCAACCGGGGGGCTCGTCCCCGATCTAACGATACTCTTCGACCTCGACCCGTCCATCGCGCGCCGCCGTCTCGACGCGAGGAGAAAAGACCGCGCCGCGTCGGATTCCGATCTGTCCTACTTCGACCGCGAAGAGGCGGCCTTTCACGAGCGCGTGCGCGACGGGTATCTGAGGCTCGCCGCCAAAGACCCGCTCCGCTTCAGACTGGTCGATGCGTCGGGGACGATAGAGCAGGCGCGCGAGCAAGTCGAGGCGGTAATCTCAAATCTCAAATTTGAGGTTTGAGATTTAAGCACCCATTATGTTGGACGACGAACTTGTCATCGAGACTCCGGAGCGAGTCGAGCTGCATTATATACTCGCCAACGTCGGGAACCGGTTTCTCGCTGCGGCCATAGACCATCTGATACAGATCGCGGTGCTGGTCGTGATACTTCTTACGGCCCTGTCGCTGAGCAGTTGGCGGCTGTTCGACAACATGGGAACGTGGACCGCCGCGCTCACCCTCCTTGCGGGCTTTGCGATCTACTGGGGCTACTTCGTTCTCTTTGAGACGCTGTGGAGCGGGCAGACGCCCGGCAAGCGGATTATGAGGCTGCGCGTTGTGCGCGAAGACGGGCGGCCCATTCGCTTCTTCGAGGCGTTTGTCAGAAACCTGCTGCGGCTCGCCCTCGATTTCCAGCCGTTCCCATCGTATGCGATCGGGGTCGTCTCTATTATCTTCAGCGAGCGCTCGAAACGGCTTGGCGATTTCGTGGCGGGGACCGTTGTCGTTAAGGAGCGCGCGACCGAGGCGCCGTCGCTTGACGAGATAATCCGCATCTCGGAAGTGGAGCAGCGAAAGATTGACCGGGCGGCTGTCGTTCAGTTTGCCGCCAATACCCGGTTGCTGACGGAGCGGGAGCTTCGCGCGGTCGAAACATTTCTCAAGCGCCGCTACGAGCTGCCTGAGCCGAACCGGACCGCCCTGGCCGCTCGCATCGCATACCCTATCACAAACAAGCTCGGAATAACCGAGAGCAATCTCTCGCCCGAAGCCGTGCTCGAAGAGGTCGAGCGTCAACACCGGGCGCAGTCGCGTTACTTCGATTGATTATGGAAGGATGCGGCGCGCCGGGCGGTCTTTGAGCAGATCAAGAGCCATCGGCGTAGGTGAGCGGGTCTTTCGCTCCGGCTTCGCTGAAGCCTTTTAGCCGCAGCAAACAGCTATCGCACCTGCCGCATGCAAGCCCGACGGGCGCCGGATCATAACAACTGTGAGTCAGCGAGTAATCGACGCCGAGCTGAAGCCCCGTCTTTATGATCTCGGCTTTCGTCATCGCTATGAGCGGCGTATGGATGCGCAAACGGAGCCGGCCCTCGACGCCTGCTTTTGTGGCGAGGTTCGCCATCCGCTCAAATGCTTCGATATACTCCGGCCTGCAATCGGGATAGCCGCTGTAGTCGAGCGCGTTGACGCCTATAAATATGTCTTGTGCGCCAAGCACCTCGGCCCACGCGAGCGCAAACGAGAGGAATATCGTGTTGCGCGCGGGCACGTAGGTGATGGGAATGCCCGATGATATATCTTCACCGGCTCGATCCTTGGGGACTTCGATGTCGCTCGTGAGGGCAGAGCCGCCGATGGCGCGAAGGT
>DASTET010000938.1:0-11270 GCA_035709445.1 Blastocatellia bacterium
CTTTCGCATCTGCTCGACGACGTTTTCCCATTCGTACTCGCCCCAGAAATCATCCAGGAAGAGGAAGCCGCCGCGACTTACGTATTCGCGAAGCTGCTCGGCCTCCGGCTGAGACAGCTCCATAAACCCCGGCTCGACGAAATAGATCAGCGGATAATTGAAGAGCCGCTCATCGAGTATGGGGAGCTGTTCGGGCTCGGCCGATATGTCGAGGTTCGTCCCCGACCAGTCGCGCACTCCTATGATGAAGTGATAATCGGCCTCCGGAAAATCGACGGCCCACATCCCGTCGCGAAACCCGCTGTAAGCGGATCGATAAACGGTCCGCACGAAGGTGAACTCGCCCGGCCCCGCCCGGCCCTCGCGCCCGTCCGAGCGCGGGACGCCGCCCAGACGCACCTGCCCCAGCACAGTGGCGACGAAAAAGGTGAGAAGAACACCCAAGCAGGCGACCCGGTTCATAGCTCATCAACCCCGGCACGATATCTGTTGCGATAACTTAAAAGGCTGCTTGATCTTTTATACTGCTTCAGGGTCGGTCTTTGCCAGCAATAAAATCGATGGTCGACAGACAATGGGCTTGTCACTGGGAGATGCTCTCTGTAAGAATAAATCAGGTCGCGTGGCGGACAGTGGCACTGGTAACACGCGCTCCAGATATTTTGAGCACCGTTCATGTGAAGTAGATGGCCCAATCGAAAATTAGAGGCACCGACCGACGCACCGCGACATGGATAATATTATTGTGCTTTTTTGCCTCGGGGATGAGCGGGCTGATATACCAGGTCGTCTGGGTGCGCGAGCTTGTGCTTGTCTTCGGCGCGACCACCTTTGCCGTCAGCACCGTGCTCACCGCCTTCATGGGCGGGCTCGCGCTCGGCAGCTTCATCTGTGGCCGCCGCTCGCAGCTCATCGCGCGACCACTCAGGCTGTACGGTCTGATCGAGGTCGGCATAGGGCTTTACGGGCTTATGGTCCCGCTCATCTTCGCCATCCTTCCAACGGTCTATCATCCCATCTGGCAATGGCTGCACCTGTCGTTTCTTGCGCTGAGCGTGATCCGTTTCGTATTTGCGGGTCTCGTTCTGGTGCTGCCCACGGCATTGATGGGGGCGACCCTTCCTGTGCTCGCAAGCTACTACGCGCGCGAGCCCAACCGCATAGGGCTGCGCGTCGGCTCGTTGTACTCGCTCAACACGTTCGGGGCCGTTTGCGGCGCGTTCGCAACCGGGTTCATCCTTATACCCGCCTTCGGCATGAACACGACGACCGCCATCGCTGCGTCGATGAATATCTTTCTGGGACTGGTGGCGCTCGGTTATGCCCGCAGACACGAGACCGCGGCTGAGCCATCCGAACAGCAGCCGGAGAAGGATGCCGCTCGACGCGCGCCCGCCGAGCGAGCGGGATTGATTGCGAGGCTTTATGCCCTGATTAATCCGCGCGAGCAGTCTGTCGAGCTGCCGGAGAAGACCGGACCCGCTTCGAAGAAGCCTGCGCGCGCGCAGGCGCGGGCGGCAATCTCGGATGCCGAGCAGCTTGATCGGACAGGGATCGCGGTCGTGCTTATCTGCTTCGCGCTGAGCGGCTTTATAGCGCTCTCCTACGAGGTGATATGGAGCCGCGTGCTCGCGCTCATAATCGGCTCATCGGTCTATGCGTTCAGCATTATGCTGACGACGTTTCTCGTAGGGCTGGCGCTCGGGGCATCGTTTGCTTCGCGCATAGTCGACCGTATAAGACGCCCTGTGCTGGCGTTCGCGCTGGTAGAGATAGGCGTGGGCGTCACATCGATGGCAGGCGCGTACCTGTTCAACGAGCTGCCCTACATCTTCATGCAGCTTTACCGCATGTTCGACACATCGGCATTCGGCCTGCTGCTCTTTACCAGGTTTCTCGTAGCCTCGCTTGTGATGGTCGTGCCGACGCTGCTGCTGGGCGCGCTCTTCCCGCTCGTGGTGAAGATCATGACTTTCGGCTCGCGCGACCAGACCACGGGGAGGATGGTCGGCGATGCTTACTCGGTCAACACGGTCGGCGCGATAGCAGGCTCGTTCGCGAGCGGGTTCATAATGATCCCGCTGATGGGGCTGCTCGGAAGCCTGCGGCTTTCGGCGGCGCTCAATTTCGTGATCGCGGCGGCGCTCTTTTACGTATCGAGACCCCTGAAGTCAAAAGGGGCGCGAAAGCAGGGCCGGAGCTTTCTTGCGGCCTCGCGCGCCGGCATTGCGCTATCGGCGCTGCTCATAATCGGGGTAGCGGTCTTCGAGCCGCCCTGGGAATCCGATGTCATGTCGAGCGCCGTCTACAGATATGCGCCTTCGATGAACGCCATGAGCCGCCAGCAGTTCGCGGAGTTTCTAAAGAGAGGACAGGGCGAGACGATTTACTATAAAGAAGGGATCACCGCCACCATCGCCGTCCAGCAGCAGAGCGGGGGCCGGGTGCTCAAGGCCAACGGCAAGCCGGAAGCTTCGACGACGGGCGATATGCCGACGCAGATACTTATCGGCAGCCTGCCGCTTATGGTGCGCGAGCAGACGGACAAGGTGCTGGTCATAGGTCTGGGCAGCGGGATCACGCTCGGATCGGTCCAGCAGTTCCCTGTCAAAGAGATCACCTGCGTCGAGCTTGAGCCTGCGATGATCGAGGCGTCGCGCTTCTTTGAAGAGTTCAACAACCGCCCGCTCGAAGACTCGCGCCTGAAGATGGTCGCCAACGACGGGCGCAATTTCATATACACGACCGAAGAGAAGTTCGACGTCATCATATCGGAGCCGTCGAACCCCTGGCTTACGGGGGTGGCCAATCTCTTCACGCTCGAATACTTCAGACGCGGGGCGGAGCGGCTGACGGATGACGGGGTCTTCAGCCAGTGGCTGCAAATATACGAGATGTCGCCCGGAGACGTGCGCACGCTCGTGGCCACGTTTCGCGCGGCGTTTCCACACGTCTATCTCTTCCGAGGGGCCGAAGGCGATCTGATGCTGCTCGGAAGCAAGAGCGAGCGCCCGCTGGATTTATCGGTCATCAAGTCGCATTTCGACAACCCCAGGGTGGCTGCCGATCATAAGAGGATCAACACGACTTCGGCAGCCGACCTTCTCTCTCGCCTCTACCTGGGGCCGCAGGAAGTCACAAAGCTCGCCGCAGGCTCGCCGCTCAACACCGACGATAACGCCCTGATCGAATTCAGCGCGCCGCGACGGGTCGGCACATCCGACGAGACGGTGCAGCAAAACGTCCGCCAGTTGCTCTCGCATGCCGGCTCGCCTCTCGCGTACCTCGCCAACGCGCCGGGGCTTGCGAGCAGCCGGGCCGATCTGATGATCGCTATGGCGCTCGGCGCGATCAAGCGGAGCGACCGCAACCGGGGCGAGCAGTTTGTCGGTTACTCGCTTGATATCGTAGAGACGGCGCAGGCGCACAGCATGCGGGGCGAGCTGCTGCTTGCTCGCGGAGAAGAAGCGATGGCCGAAGAATCGTGGAAGCATGCGCTCGCGCTCTCTCCCAATCATTTTTATACACTGGTAAACCTGGGCAAGCTCTACCTGACCCGCCAGAACGCAGGGCGAGCCGCGCCTTATCTGGACCGCGCCATTGAGGTCGACCCTCGGAGCGCGCGGGCGCATCATCTGCGCGGGCTCGCCTATCAGGCGGCGGGCGATCATCTCAGGGCCGCGCTCGAGTACCGGAAGGCGCTGCCCGACGCGCAGTATGTCCGGAGCATACAGACTTTCTACCTGAATTTCGGGACGGCGCTTTCGATGAGCGGGTATTACGAGGAAGCAGCGCAGATGCTCGAAGAGTATATAAAGCTGGCGCCGAACGATTTCGACGGGCATTTCCATCTGGGCGCGGTCTTGCAGATACTCTCCGAGCGGACGCTTGACGACGCGCTCACGCGCCGCGCGATTGAAGAGCTGAAACTCGCGCTCAGCATAAGATCGAACGACCGGCAGGCACACTTTTATCTGAGCAAAGCATATCGCCGATTGGGCGAGTACGATAAGGCCGAAGCCGAGTTCGAGCTGTACGAGCGCCTGTCGCCTTAGCGATTGCCGGGAGAGTATCTATGCCCGAATTCTGTTTGAATTCTGATCGAATCGGTTTAAAGTAAACGGGCTGCAACTTTTTGGCAGCTTGCGCGTTCAGGGTGGTAACGAGAATCTGATCGAGCGGGGTATTGCCCCGGAGAGGGAGCCCGATATGCCGGGTTTCAGGAGAATCGCCGCAATCTTGATCCTGCTGTTTTTCGCCGGGCAAACCCAGGCCCTGCTCCACCCCCTGCCCACGGACCGCCCCATAGCGGAGAGACTGCTTGACAGTCACAAGATCATCAACGTAGTCGATGATTTTCTCGCCTTCTGGGAGAAGGCCGAAGGGAGGCCGCTGCGCGCGCAACGACGGCTGTGGATGGATATGGTCGAAGCGAAGCATTACGATTACTTCGACCGCGCCGTCTATCGCAGCTCCGACCCGGACCGGCGTCGGGAGATGCTGGACGAGTTTCTCTCTCGCGTGCCCGAACAGATAGACGCGATACGAGAGTTCAACAATAAAATAACCGACCCGCGCACGAGCCCTCTGGTCGAGGCTATCGTTCATTTCAGGAGCCGTTTTCCTGAGTACCGTCACAAGCGGGATGTCTATCTGGGGCTGAGCCTGTATCGCTTTGACGGGTCGGTGCGGCCCGTGCAGAATGAGGCGGGCATACCCGATACTCTCTGTCTGGGCGCGGACGTGCTTGCGGGCTACACTCAGGAGCAGGCCCGGCTCGTGATAATTCACGAGTTCTTTCACCTGTACCACTTCGGGTTCCTGTTCCAGCAACCGCTTACGACTCAGTTCCGCACGCCGCACATGCCGCTGATGATAGAGGGCATGGCGGTGGCCGGCACCGAAGAGGTATATCCGTATCAGCCTCTCTCGAAGTATCTACACTTCCCGGACCGGGACCTTGCCGCGCAGCAAAATGAGATTGGCAGCAACAGCCGCCGTTATCTCGATCTGATAGGTAAGAACGCCTCGCCCGAAATCTACGAGCGGTGGTTCTCCAACGCGGGCGATGAAGAGACGCCGACTCGCGGCGGATACCTGCTCGGCTACGAAATCACCCGAAGGATTCGGGCCGCTTTCAGCCTGGAACAGATGGTGCGGATGACGCCCGAGCAGTTGCGCGAGCACGCCGAAGAACAGCTCGCCACAATGACCAGCGATCAAACCCTCGACTGACGAAGCCCCGCCGTCGGCTTGTTTGTCCCTGATTCAGAACCGCGCCAGCCTGCCGGTTTCCTTAAGCGTCACCCAGAAGTTCAACCCGTCACTACACGCGCCTAATGGTTTGCTGTTTGTGCCTGTAGGAACAGAGCCTAGCGGGGTGAGATCAGCCGCCTTCCACAGCGATACGCTGTTTCCCTGAAGGTTCGTCGCCAGAATCCGCTCCCCGTCGAATGCGACGGCCCGCGGGCTATTCAACCCGTTGCCGCTGAGCGTCGCGATGACCGCCCCGGTCGAGGCCCGCACGACGGTAACCGTGTTATCCAAAGCATTCGGCACCCAGATATTCGTGCCGTCGAAGATTGGATTTCCCGGACTACGGGCTGCCGCGACTGTCTGGATGATCTGGCCGCTGGCGTTCAGCTTCAGGAGGCCTAGCCCGACGTCGGTTACCCAGACGTTCGCGCCGTCATAGAGAATATACTGGGGGGTGTGGAAGCCGACGATGAACGTATCCACAAACCCGCCCACCGGGTCTATCCGGGAGACGGAACTGCCCCCATTCGCCGTCCAAATATTGAACCCGTCAAATGCTATCCCCAGGGGGTTCCCTCCTAGTGAGTTCGAAATGAGGGTGACGTTGCCTGCCGCCTGCGTCGGATTGATCTCGTAAAGTTTGCCTGGATTTGTAGGGCCCGTGATATATACCCGCCCTCGGGCAACCACGATGCCATTTGCATCAGTCGCGCCGGTCCAGGTCTCAAGCAGCTTCCCGTCGCTCGCCCTGACCCGTGAGACTGTGCCACTGCCTCGATTCGCCACCCAGAGGTCGGCGCCGTCTGATGTGACGGCAACAGGCTCATTACCAACCACAGTCCTTGCGAGGCTGTTTGAAACTGTCGGACTGTACCACTGGCCTAGTGCCCCCCTCCGGCTACCCCGCTTCAACGATTGATCCAGCGTGCGAGTGATGAAAGCGGCCATCTGCTCTCGCGGCACGTTTTGGCTGGGGCTGTAGGTGGTAGCAGTTGTCCCGTTCGTAAGTCCTGAAAAGTATGCCTCTGCAATAGCGCAGAAAAAAGGATTGCCTGTAACATCGGTGAAAGGCAAGGTCGTAGTCGTCCCGCCGCACGTCCCGCTGTCGGCCCGCAGCCGGGTTGATATAAGTGTCAGTATCACCGCCACGCTTATCATCAATGCGATTCTGCATTCAGTTCGGTGTTTCGTTTTCATTGCTTCCTCCTTGATTGAGCTGATCAGCTGTCATCAAACTCATACAGCTTGATTGAGGCAGTCTTATGTTGCCGATCAAGGGTGAATCCTGGCGGAATCGAAAGCGACAGCCGCAGCCGCCCTTGATTCAGATTCACAAGGAAATATGTATGCTTGTTGGTGATGCGATATGGCTTCTGCCGGCGGCCATTGATCTTCAGATGGTGAGAGGCGACCAGCGGCTCAGATTCACCACCATTTTTTTCAACTTGCACTCTCGGCATTTTTTCAACCACCATCAGAACCTTTTCGTACGGAGCAGGGCGCATCGGCTCGAAAGGCCATGTAAAGTTAAATCCGTTTTCTTCACACAGCTCGAATGCCACGATGAAGCGACTGCTTTCCTGTGCATTTTCTGAAGCCGACCCGGCGCTGCCTTTTCCCTCGGAGTGCGGTAAAGGAATCTGGATGAAAATGAGGGCCATTAATCCAAATACCGCACCCCAATGGATGAATCTGAAAAAGCCGGCGACCATAAACTACTCCTCAGGCGCGCAACGCTTCTTGCCGTTGAATTTGCGCCTGCCCTGCTCCCAATCAGCGCTTATTTCGACTGCGGATCGTCATCGTGCCCGCGATCGTCATATGGTCGGGCCCGAGCACTGCCTTGTATGTAACCGTAGCCTGATAGAGGGCGGCATACGCCCCGGTTACCGAAAGAATCTCGCCGTGCTCGATGATCATGTGATTTCCGTCTTTCAGATGGTCGAACTTACCGGCGTAATATCCCTCTATGGTCCCTTCCGTCGTCACAAGTGACCAGAATGTAGTGATTGGAAGCAGCCCTTCCTCGTCACTCGCGGGATAAACCTGGGTGATCCTCTCCGTCAGCGTGCCGGTCAGATCACCTGTCGCGCTCTGGATAGCGGTGATTTTGAAGATGACAGTGCCATCGCCAAGCACGACTACATCAGGCGGCCCTCCCCCTATGCCGACGAATTCGAGCCTGAGAGGCTCGTTTGATTGCGCTTTAACCGAATCTCCCGGCGATCCCATTAGCGCACCGGTCAAGATAACTAAGAAGAGTTTTTTGAGAAGAGTATTTGCTGACTTCATGACTTCCTCCATTCGATATTTGATAACCGTCAATCCCCATCGAGGATCGGCTCGATGGATTTATTCCCCACAGCCGCCTCTCGAGGCGTATAATGGGTCACGACAAAACACACGCCGACTTTACAGGGGCATTTGGCGAAATGTCCTGAAGAGGCCGGTGAAAAACTACGAATAATTCTGAAAATCGCTCCGGTGGCTCCCATGAGCCTCGCTGAAAAAAGGGAAAAAGAGAATCTGATTCACTTCGGGGGGGTTACTCTGGACCTTGAGCGGCGCGGATTGTACCGGGGACAGCAGCGAATCCATCTGACTTCAAAGCCGCTGGAGACTTTGATATTCCTTGTACACAATCGCGGTCGCGTCGTCGAAAAACAGGAACTGCTCGACGCCGTCTGGAAAGACACGTTCGTCACCGAAGACACGCTTGTGCACGCGATACGAGAGATCCGCCGCGCGCTCGAAGACGATAAAGAGAACCCTCGCTTCGTCCAGACCGTCCCGCGCCAGGGCTACAGATTCGTGTGTGAGGTCTCTGAAGGGGATCTGCCTCCGGCTTCTGCTCCGATAGGTCAGGAGTCTGCGCCTCAGCCAGACTTGCTCGCCGGGCATGAGCGAAGGATCCCCCGATGGCTATGGATTGCCGCGCCTCTTCTTGCAATTATCCCGGTCCTCGCCTGGGTCTTCTGGCCGCGCGGCGAGGCTGGCAAAACCGTACCTGCTGCCACAGAGCCGCGAGCAGGCAGAATCAATAAGCAGATAACCATCGGGGAGTTCTTTAGCGGCAAACCCGCTTTCTCTCCCGATGGGAAATTCATCCTCTATGTTTCTTCTTCAGAAGAGACGCGCGGGTACGGCGACCTGTTCATCAGACAATACCCCGAAGGCACTCCCCTGCGCATAACGAACAGGATGAATCCGAGCGGCGACCTTCCCATTTTTACAGCGGACGGCAGCCACGTCGTTTTTTCAGTCCCCCGCTTAGATCAAGCGGGCGTTCGCCATCATGACCTCTGGAAAGTCCCCTCGTTTGGCGGCCCTCCTGAGCGGTTGATTGAAGATGCCAGCGGCGCGGGTTTCTCGCCTGATGAAAATTGGGCAGCCTACACCAAACACCTGCCTTCAGGAAATGCCCTGTGGCTCAGCGCTATCCGCGCTCTCGAAGAACATCTTGAGGTGAGCGCGACGGGCTACGCGCCCCGATGGTCACCCGACGGAGAATGGCTCGCCTATACCACTAGCGATCCGAACGGCGGAAAAGGAGATATCTGGATTTGCAAAGTCTCCTGGTCAGACGGCGGACGACCTGCCGTGTCCGATCAGAAGCAAATCACAAGAGAACACGAACAGATATACGGCCTGAGCTGGACCGCCGACAGTCGCTCCATAATCTTCGCATCAAAGCGCACCGGCCCCTCGCAACTCTATAAGGTTTCGATAGCCGAGGGCTCGATCACTCCTTTGCTGGGCGGTGTGGGCGAGTATAGCGCCCCCTCAGCTTCACCGGATGGAAAGGCTGTGATCTTTTATCATTACCGTCTGGTTATTGATCTGAAGATGACCGCGCTCGGCGCAAACTGCGAAGCGAAGAATATGACTTATGGCGAGTTCCATAGCTGGCCCCGAATCTCTCCCGCCGAAGAGAGACTGGCCAGCGTGACCCGGCAGATTGATAATACCGAGCGGCTGACTCTTACAGACCTGAAGACGAAAGAAAGCTCGCAACTGAGCAACCGGGATGCGCGTCATCCCTGCTGGCTTGATGAAGAGAACGTCGCCTTTCTGTCGCCGGATGCCTCTATGCAAAACACCGAGGTTTTGGTGACAAATATCTCTACACGCGAGACGCGACGGCTAACGCTCTTTTCCGGTGAAGCCTGCTGGCTGGCGATTCATCCTGACAGAAACAGAGTGGCGGTCGCTCTGAAATCGCCTGACGCAAGAGAGAGAATCCTTCTGCGCAACTTGACCGGCGGCGCTGATGAAACGCTTCACGAAGGCTCGGAGTATGAATACTTGAGATGGTCGCCGGATGGCTCGGCCCTCTGCTGGAACAAGCCCGGCCCCTCGCGGAATGCGCCGTATTTAAGCGGCGGAGTCTGGATGATGGTTTTAAGCCGGGCGGAGCCGCAGCTTGTCGCAGACGGCGGCTACTGCCCGGTGTGGAGCAAGGATGGCGCTGCGATTTATTTCGGGATGAGACAGGGGCAACAAGGGTTGTGGAGATACGACCTGCGGCAGAAGAAAGCGCATCTGGTTTGCAGTTGGGACAGCGTCTTCAGTTACGACGTTGTCGGCAACCGGCTGGTGTTCGGGCAGCACAAAAACGACGGCCAGATTTATTCGATGTCTCTGGATCAATGACTCGACGTGCAGACCGGATCACACGCCAAACAGAAAGAGAGACTCGCACGAGCCTTCTTCCTTCCATACTGTTTGACTGTCCGGCATGTGGGCCTATACAATCCGGCATCCGAAATAATCTTAAGGAGGACCGTTCGGTGGACGAGCTGTTGACGAAAGAGAACATCTACTACCGCGACCTTGCGCGCGACATCGCCGAAAAACATGTCCGCCCCGTCGCAGCCGAGCTTGATCGCACGGGCGAATACCCGTGGGGCGTTATAAAGGCGCTTCAGGAAGTCGGCCTGATGGGGATGTGGGTCCCAAAGGATTACGGCGGAGCAGGGGCCGGGCTTCTCAACCTCTGCATAGTGGTCGAAGAGATATCGCGGGCCTGCGGCGGCATCGGCTGCACGTACGTGGTCAACGCGCTCGGCTCGTTCCCGATCATACTCGGCGGCACAGAAGAGCAGAAGAAGAAGTACCTGCCCGACATCGCGGCGGGAAACAAGCTCATAGCCTTCGCCCTGTCGGAGAAGTCGGCAGGCTCCGATGCGGGGAGCCTCAATACTCGCGCCGACCGCGAGGGCGATGAGTATGTCATAACGGGCGACAAAAAATGGACTACCAACGGGGCTGCCGCAAGCATATTCACCGTCTTTGCGACGGTGAACCCGGAGCGCGGCACGCGCGGAGTCACAGGCTTTATCGTCGAGCGCGGCAAGGCGGGCTTCGAGGTAGGCAGGCGCGAAGACCTGATGGGGATACGGTGCGTGCCCGTAAACGAGACCCACTTCAATCAGTGTCGCGTGCCGGCAGATGACCTGCTGGGCGGGGCCGAAGGTCGTGGGTTCAAGCACGCGATGATGACGCTCGATGTGGCGCGGCCTTTCGTTGCGGCTCAGGGGCTGGGCATAGCTCAGGGCGCGCTCGACCTGGCCGTCGAGTACACAAAGAACCGGCAGCAATTCGGGCAGTCGATAGCCTCGTTCCAGGGGATTCAGTTCATGCTCGCCGATATGGCGACGCAGATCGAGGCCGCGCGCCATCTGGTCTATGCGGCTGCGCGGGCCGTCGACGCAGGCGTGAAAGACGTGTCTAAAATATCGGCTATGTCGAAAGTATTCGCCACGGACACGGCGATGCGCGTGGCGACCGATGCCGTGCAGCTATTCGGCGGGTACGGCTACTGCCGCGACTATCCCATAGAAAAGTTTATGCGCGACGCCAAGATCACTCAGATATACGAAGGCACGAACCAGATACAGCGGATGGTGATAGGCCGCGCGCTGATGCGCGAGAGCGCGGGCGGGTAATCTAACCGCAACGGAAAAGAGATCGGACAGGGTTTACAGGATTAAAGTTGATCCTGTAAACCCTGT
>DASTET010000939.1:0-4829 GCA_035709445.1 Blastocatellia bacterium
GGGTCGCAGTGCTCGCAGAGGGCGGGCCGCTCTGGACCATATCGGATTATGCGATACTCTCGAACGGGGCTGTCAACGTGCCTATCTACCCCACACAGCCCGTCCACCAGGTCGAGTACATCCTGCGCGAATCCGAGCCTAAGGTCTTATTCATCTCGACCGCGCGGCAGATGAAGCGGGTCGATGAGGCGCTCAGGAAATTCTCTGATCTGCCCGTGGTCCCGTTTCAGGAAGGGATAACGGGCGAGAACATAATGTCCTTCAGCTCTCTCGAAGAGGAGGGCGCGCGAGTCCGAGCCGAGCGGCCCGAACTCTTCGACCTTGTCTCGTCGGACGTCAGGCCCGCAGACCTCGCCTCGATCATTTACACGAGCGGGACTACCGGCGAGCCGAAAGGCGCTTTGCTCACCCATGCCAACATCGTCTCGAACGCGCTCGCCTCGGGTGAGTATCTTCGTATAGAGCCAGATAATCTTATGCTGTCGTTTTTGCCGCTCTCGCACATATTCGAGCGCATGGTCTTGTACCTCTGTATGCACTTCGGCGTGCAGATAAATTATGCCGGGGGGATCGAGACCGTAGCGGCAGACATGCGCGACGTGCAGCCCACGCTGATGTCTACGGTGCCGCGTCTTCTCGAAAAGATTTACGCGCGGGTGCAAAAGAACGCTTCGGACAAAGGGAGACTCAGCAAGCGCATATTCGAATGGGCTGCGGTGGTCGCGCGGCGCTCGGGCGAGCTTTCAACCGAACAGAAGCCGCTGCCGCCTATGCTTGAGTTTCAGCGCGATATAGCCGACCACCTTGTCTTCGGAAAGCTGCGCGAGGCTGTGGGAGGCAGAATGAAGCGAATGGTATCGGGGGGCGCGGCGCTGCCGCCGGATATGGCGCTGTTCTTTATAGGCGCGGGCATCCCTCTGCTTCAAGGCTATGGCCTGACGGAAACGTCTCCTGTCATCGCCGTCAACACGCTCGAACAGAACCGCATCGGCTCGGTCGGCCACCCTCTTCCAGGCGTGGAGGTGAAGATCGCAAGCGACGGCGAGATACTCACTCGCGGGCCTCACGTATTTCAGGGGTATTTCAACAAGCCCGACGAGACCGAATCGGTATTCACAACCGACGACGCGGCGGGCAACGGCGACGACCCGACCCGAAGATGGTTCAAGACGGGCGACATCGGCCATTTCGACGCCGACGGGTTCCTTTTTATAACCGACCGCAAGAAAGATTTGATCAAGACCTCTGCCGGAAAGTATGTAGCGCCGCAAATGATCGAAGGGCTCTTGACCCAGAGCGAGTTTGTAGAGCAGGCGGTCGTCATCGGCGACAAACGAAAATATGTTTCGGCGCTTATAGTGCCCGATTTCGAGCGGCTTCGCGCGTGGGCGAAAGCGCAGGGCATCACGGCTACCGATAAGCAGGAGCTGATCGAGGAAAAGCGCGTCTTCGATATGATGAAGGCCGAGGTCCAGCGGCTCACCCGCGAGCTTGCCGACTACGAAAAGGTGAAGCGGGTGGCGCTGCTCGCCTCGGAATTCACCATAGACGGAGGCGAGCTTACGCCGACGCTCAAGGTGCGCCGCCGCGTGGTCGAGCAGAAATACCAGGACCAGATCGAATCGCTTTACGCGGGCGGCACGGATTGACCGCGCCCGAGTCATCTCTCATTTTTCATTTATCAGGAGAATGACAGATGACAAATGGAGAATGAAACGGGCTTCGATACCTGGATCGCAATGGCCAGGTCAGCAATTCTCTTGCGCCCTGTCGCCTGTCCCTTGTAACCTGTCCCCTGTATGGCATGGAAGGCCCTCAAAGTCTGCGCGATCTGCCTCGCCATTATTTTTCCGGGCGCAGGCCCTTTGCGCGCACAGAGCGCGCGGCCCGAAGAGATTACGCAGAGAGAAGGCCGTGTAATATCGCTGCTTTCGCAACTGGCCGACCAGGCGCGCCTCTCCGATGATCTCTCGTTCGCCGTGCAGGCCCAGTCTCAGGCGGCGGCGCTGCTGTGGCCTTACGACCGCGAGAAGGCCCGCGCCATCTTTCGCCGGGCGTTCTCTTCGCTCGCCCCTCAGTCATCGCTCAAGCCCGATCAGGCGTCAGAAGCGAGCGCAGCCGAGCGGCGCCGGCTCCAGGCCGAGCTTCTCAACCGTATAGCCGCTCGCGATTCCGAGCTTGCCGAAGAGCTTGCCCGATTGCTGCTCGCCTCGAGCGATTCTTCAAACACCCGCGAGGATATAGAGAGGCGCGAGCTTTTGATGAGCGTTGCGCTACAGGTCGTCGAGCGCGAGCCTTACCGGGCGATGACGCTCGGCCAGTTGAGCCTCTCGCTCGGCATCTCGCCTGAGATGGCCCGGCTGCTCCTTCTCATGCGGACGGTCGACCGCCCGCTTGCGGACCTTCTGTTTTCGAGCGCGGTGGCCCGGCTCGAAAAAGCGCACGCGGTAGAGATCGCCGACCTTCACACGCTCGGCTCTTATCTGGTCTCATCGATGAGCGCAGTTGGCAAAGAGAATTCGCCCGCTCCTTTGATAGTCAAGTTTCTTAACCTGGCCTACAACCGGATTATGTACCGGGCCGTCGTCGCGCCGGACAGCTCGCCTTCGCCGTCTGAAAAGACCGCGCGGCTCGACGAATCGGCGGCGGTCTATTTTATCGGCAGACAGCTCACGGACCTCTTCGCGCGATATCTGCCGGAGCGGCTCCCTCAATTGCAGCGGCGCATATCGGAGCTTAGCGGGGCGGGCTCTTTTGATGCGGAGATCGACCTCAGCTTCGCTCAGTCCCCACAGCCTTTCGATACGGCGCGCGAGGCTCGTATGGCTACGGATGATCGCGACCGCGATGCGCTTTATGCGCGGGCGGCGCTCGCGTGGCTCGCGCGCGGCGAGATACTCGAAGCCCAGTCGGCATCTTCGAAGATTTCGGACGCTGCGATGCGCGACCGCGTGCTTGCGCAGATAGCTCGCCATCAAACATCGGAGGGCCGTCTCGATGACGCGGTGGCCGTGGCGCAGAGCATCGAAAACGACACGGCGAGAGTCGAGGTGCTTGTTAAGCTCGCCGGGGCGGCGCTCGCCTCGGGCGACCGCGCTCGCGCGACCGAGCTTCTAAACGAAGCCGAAAGAGAAGCCCTGCGCTCCGACCCTCAGCTTGCCCGCGCGCAGGCGCTTTTGACAATCGCCGCCAATTTCTCATCGTTCGACGTTTTGCGCGCGTTTGAAGTCATGCAATCGGCTGTGAAATCGATCAACGGTATATTCCCGGCGGCGCAGGTCTCTCAAGAGAATGGCGCAACAGTCTTTGCGCCGGTCACGGGGCCAGGGCTCGAACAGTTGTACAGCCTCGATTTTGAAAGCACGCTTTCGGCGCTCGCCCGCGCAGACTTTGACCGCGCTCTCCTTCTGGCGCAGCAGTTGACGATCAAAGAAGCATCCTTGATCGCGCAGCTCGCGGTCTGTCGCGGCGCGATGGTCAATGTGCCTTCCGATGCCGAGTCCGCCGTCGATGTGGGGACCGGCGTGCGCCATTGATTCGAATTCGTAAACCCGTCTTCAAGCAGAGGGCCCGATGGCTTTAGCGCGTCTGATCGGCCAGGTGCTCGACGAAAAATACCGCATAGAGAAACAGCTCGGCAGCGGCGGTATGGGCGCAGTCTACCTTGCCACTCACATCGGCACCGAGCGCCCCGTCGCGCTGAAGGTCATCGCGCCCCAGTTCATGCGAAACGACGAGTTTGTAGAGCGGTTCCGGCGCGAGGCGAAAGCCGCTGGCCGTTTACGACACCCGAATGTCGTCGACGTGACCGATTTCGGGTTCACGCGCGCGGGCCAGGACCGAATCGCCTACCTCGTGATGGAATACCTGGACGGCTGCACGCTGGCCGAAGTCCTAAACGAAGAATCGCACCTGCCGCTGGGCTGGGTGGTCGATATACTTGAACAGGTATGCTCGGCAGTCGATGAAGCGCACCGACAGGGGATAATCCACCGCGACCTCAAACCCGACAACATATGGCTTGAGCCCAACCAGCGGGGCGGCTACACGGTCAAGGTGCTCGATTTCGGGCTGGCCAAGCTCGCCGACCCGACGCGCCCCGCCGATGCGGCCGAGCAGGACGAAGGCTTGCCGTCAGGCGAGACGTCTCCCCCGCTTCCAAGACCCGCCGCAGTTGCAGCGAGCGACACCGTAAGACAGATGGGCGTGTCGACTGTCGCGGAGAATGAACAGACCTTGTTGATGGACCAGCCTGACTCGGAGGCTTCGCCCATCAGCCGGCCGCTTGAGCGGGCAACCGTGGCCGATCCGGCAGAGTTTCACGAAACGGCGACCCGCTTGCAGCCTGCGACAGTAACCGAAGAGGACCAGACCCGGCAGCTCGATCACAAGACGACGGATGATTCTCGCGCGACGGCTACGAGCGACGGGCTAACACGCGTGGGCTCGATACTCGGCACGCCGATTTATATGTCGCCCGAACAGTGCCGGGGCGAGGTGCTCGATGCGCGCTCGGATATCTACAGCCTGGGCGTCATAGCCTACAAGATGCTCGGCGGCGAGCCGCCCTTTTCGGGCGATATGAGCACGGTCATGAGGCTCCACCTTGAAGAGCCGCCGCCGCCGCTCAGGGAGAAGAACCCGAAGATCCCGAAGAAGGTCGCAAACCTTGTGATGGCCGCGCTCGCAAAGGACCCTGAGGAGCGCCCGCAGACCGCCGCCGGTTTTGCAAGCGCGCTGCGCGCATCCTCCGAAGGAATAGGAGCGTTGCTCAGACGGGCATTCGCTCTTTACATCGAGTACTTCCCGAAATTCTTTCGCGTATCGCT
>DASTET010000940.1:0-15286 GCA_035709445.1 Blastocatellia bacterium
GCAGGATGACCAAGTGCATACTTTGCGGCTTGCCACGTTCCACATCCGGCGACGAGGACATCCAGATCGGAGCGGTACTCCTTGTCAGGCCATAGCAAGTGGTACTCGGCACGATTGGGATTCGCGGCCTGCCACGCGTCACGAAGACGATCCAGATTCTCTACCGGTGGTGGGTAGGGGTGGCTGGTGTAGAACTCGCACACAGGATCGGCGCTGACGTCCGCTATGCGCGCCTTCACCTCTCCCTTACGAGATTTAGACCTCATGGTAAACGTCCTCCCGCCTTCGCTTGCCTGTTCAGATGGATCGGTCCGGGAATATACATCAGCGGAAGGCGCATTACAATAGGGGTTCACCCACAGGGCAGGGCGAGCGCATCTTAACCGTTTATAATCTTGAGTAGATAGCGCTCGTTCCAGCCAACGTTCTTTCGTTTCGACAGATTTAAGATGCGTCTGCCCTGTGCCCGATCTGTCTATGCGTTGACGCGGCCAACAGACATGGCAGATGATTCAGACATGAGAATTCTGGTTCTTGGCGCCGGGCGAATGGGGTTCGGCGCGGCTTACGACCTTATTAACAGCTCTGAAGTCGAGGCCGTTACTCTCGCCGATATCGACGCGGCGCGGGCCGAGGCTGCGGCCACTCTGCTAGCCAGCCCGAAGCTTACCGCCGCAACAGTAGACGCTGACGATTATGCGAGCGTAGTCGAGCTTATGCGAGGCCACGACTCGGCCATAAGCTGCGTGGTCTATCATCACAACCCCGCACTTGCGCGCGCCGCGATAGATGCGCGGGTGAATTTTTGCGACCTCGGCGGCAATAACACGGTCGTCGCTTCGGAGCTTGCGCTCGATAGCGAAGCGCGACTTGCAGGGATAAACATCATCCCCGATTGCGGGCTCGCTCCCGGAATGGTCTCGGTCCTTGTCGCGCACGGGGCGGCGCGCTTCGAGAGCGTCGAGGAGATTCACATACGAGTCGGCGGGCTGCCGCAACAGCCTGAGCCCCCACTTGATTACCAGATAGTCTTTTCGGTCGAAGGATTGATAAACGAATATGTCGAGCCTGCGCGCATCATTCGAAGCGGTCGCATAGTCGAGGTGGAGTCTATGACCGAGATAGAGAGCCTCGAATTTCCGCCCCCGTTCGGGACGATGGAAGCCTTTCAGACTTCGGGCGGAACATCAACGCTTCCGGAAAGCTTTCTTGGAAGAGTGCGCGAGCTCGATTACAAGACGATAAGGTTTCCGGGCCACGCCGAAAAGTTCAATCTCCTGATCGCGCTTGGTCTGGCGGGCAGCGAACCGGTAATGATCGACGGCGCAAGCGTAGTCCCGCGAAGAGTGCTCGGCGAGTTGCTCGTGCGCAACCTCCCCGCCGACAAGCCCGACGTTGTGCTCGTCCGCGTGGAGTTTCGCGGAAGGCGGGCGGGCTCCGCCGAGAGGCTCATATACGACATCATCGATTATTACGACGAACAGACCGGGCTCAGCGCGATGATGCGCACGACAGCTTTTCCTGCTTCTATCATCGCTCAAATGATGGCGCGGGGAGATATCTCCGCTAAGGGCGCAACCCCGCAGGAGCGATGCGTCCCGCCCACGCGCTTCGTCTCGGCCCTCGCCGCCAGGGGCATAAAGATCGCTGAGCGGGCCATCAATGAATGATCCTTCCCGGCCCCCGCTTAGATTCAAACCCCCCGTTTTGATGCCTTATCCTTGCCTGAAATACAGCTAAGCGATTCTTCCCCTATTTAGTTGTTAGTATGAAATATTATTTTCTTGACATCGATTTTTTCATGTGATATTGAATACGGCGCAATTTGGAATGGTAGAATCTTAGCCACGTCCTCACTTAAGTTTTTATATCTATAGCAGAACAGGACTCAAGAGAATAACCCCTATCTATCAGTGGAAACAACAGATAACTCTTGCTAGACGGGTTTGGTGTGTTCAGTGACCGATTCCTTAAACGATATTCACACGGGCGAGCACTTTGTAGCCTTCCTCATAAATTTAGTAACAACCCCGCGGAAGACAGCGGGCCCCTGTCGAGCCAATGAAGGGTTAGGGTAAGGATAGCCACACAGAATACTCTTCGATATTAACTCCCCCTGCGGGGTGAAAGGAGATCTTATGCCCAGAGACATGGCAAAGAGTAAGAAGCGATCCGTGAAGAAGAGAAATGAGCTAACCAGGAGGGACATGCTCAAAATAGGGGGAGCGGCAGGGGCTGCGACCGTTTTGGGCCCGATGATCTTGACTTCGAGGAAGTCGACCGTTTATGCGCAGGGCACGGTTGCCGAGCCGGTATTATGCGCTCCGACCCCGGTCCCGCAGAGCCCGCCGCACACGCCGTTCGTCGACGACCTGCCGATTCCCTTTCCGGCGATACCGCAATTCCTGAATCCTGCGCCTACGAAGGCCGCAAACATCGCAGGCGGCGAAGCCGCGCGCGACGACCATCAGCGCTGGGAGGAATTCAATCCATCTGTCACCTATCTGCTTGAAGCCAGGGCCGGGACCCACCAGTTCCATCGTGACTACCTGCCGACCTACATATGGGGGTTCAACGGCAAATACCCTGGACCGACGATCCTCAACGCCTATGGCATTCCGTCGCTCGTGCGATTCAAGAACAGCTTGCCGGATCCCACAACGAGCTTTGGCTCGCCTGAGCTAACGGTCCACCTGCACAACGGTCATACGCCGTCTGAAAGCGATGGTTTTGCAGGCGACTTCTTCGCCTCGGGATTGTTCAAGGACAATCATTATCCCAACGCCTACGCCGGCATCGACGATTTTGGCGGTTTCCCAAAAGGCGATCCGCGCGAAGCGATGCATACCTTCTGGTATCACGATCACCTGATGGCCGAAACCGCCAACAACAACTATCTGGGCCTGAACGGTGTGTACATCATGTATGACCAGCAGGACCCGCCCTGGGAGTTCGGCACGCCGGGATCGCTCCGTCTGCCGTCGCTGTACGGAATAACCGATATTCCGATTTTCCTCGCAAACAAGAGATTCTGCCCGACCGATCCCAACACCGGGCGCACCGAAGCGTTCCAGGTAATAGGCGCGGCAGCCCCAGGGACGGACAAGTACATCGTAAACGGCAAGATTCAGCCGAAACTCTCCGTCAGGCGGCGCAAATACCGCTTCCGGATCGTCAACAGCGGAGTGACAGCGCCTTTTGACCTGAGCCTCATCGGCCCGGACGGCGCGCAAAAGCCGATGACTGTCGTCGCTGCGGACGCCAACTTCCTGCGGCAGCCGGCAGATGTTAGCGCCACCAGCACTCCCAGCACGCTTACCGTACATGTGGCATCGCGGTTCGATGTGATCGTTGACTTCAGCCAGTTCCAGGTTGGTCAGTCGGTCTATCTGAAAGAGAACGCCGCGAACCCGCAGTTTGTCGCAAGCCCGACACCGCCCGACCCGGCGCCTGGACTCGAAATCGGAAGGGTCGTTATGCGGTTTGACGTCATTGGGAACACGATCATTCCCGACACGCCGGCGATTCCGGACACGCTGGTTGATTTGCCGCCGATTCCGGCTGCGCAGCCAGGCGATGCTTTTGAGTGGGGCTTCCGGTTCATTCCGGGACGTCCGAACGCGTTCCGAGTCTCTCACTCGGCCATAGCTGACAACAACCAGAACCACGTCGACACGGATCTGCCGTTCGATCCGTTCCGAGCCGACCACGTTGTGCTGAAGGGTACGACGGAGGAATGGTTGATCAGGAACGACACCCTTGCTGGCAACTGGCTCCACCCCGTCCATATTCACTTTGAAGAAGGCCGGATAATTGAGAAGACCAGATGCACGGTTCCCAGCGCAACCGGCTGTGCGCCCGCAAACAGGACCCCTGTCGCGTTGGCCGCGTGGGAAGACGGCAGCAACGCGCGAAGGGACGTCTATCCGGTGGCCGGGCAGGAGAATCTGAGAATCAGGCTTGCGTTCAGAGATTTCGTTGGCCGCTACCTGATACACTGCCACAACATGAACCACGAAGACGCCTTCATGATGGTGCGGTGGGACATCGTCGACAGCATGGCTGAATTGCGCAAGCGCAGAATGGAGATCAATGAGCAGCGCATAGCCAGGGGCGAGGCTCCGCTTTATAGGAAGGAGGATCTGGGCTAATGAAGAGAAGGATGTTTTTGACAAGCCTTGGAAGCGACAAGCCGACGAAAGCGCCGCGCGCGCCAGTGCAGGGCGTGCCGCACGTGGCGTCGCCTGGGCCTGCGATCTTCACTAATGCCCTGCTCCGCACCCATGAAAACAAAGAGGTTCGCTTCTACGATGACCTGATTAAGGGCAAGCATGTGCTGATCAACCTGATGTACGCCACATGCGAGGGGGTTTGCCCCTTGATCACCGCCAACCTGATCAAAGTCCACGAATCGCTGAAAGATCGGATGGGTAAAAACCTGTTCATACACTCGATCACCGTAAAACCGGAAGAAGACGACTCGGCAGCTCTCAAGAACTTTGCGGAGATGCACGGGGCGATTCTGCCGGGCTGGACCTTCCTGACCGGTGATCCGTATGACATCGAAACCATCCGTTACAGGCTTTTCAGGATGGACCACATAATGGTGGATACGGACATCTATACGCATACCTCGTTGATGCTCATCATCAACGATGCAACCAATCGCTGGCTGCACGTTGATCCTACGGCGAGCCTGTCTACGGTGCTCAGGAAGATTTCCTTTGCCAATCCTCCCAGAACGCGACAGCAGATATTGGAGGATAACAGAAAGCTTCAGGAGCAAATAAACAGGGAACGCAAGATTTATGGCTACCGAAAAACGGTTTGAGAGGGACTTTCGACGCAAAGGGCTCGGAGAGCCCTTTGCGTCTCGTTTGCCATTGCCGATTTGAAACTAAGAATAGGAGTTGCCAGAGAGCAACTTCTATTCTTAGCCTTTTGATTCAAGGAGGGTGCCATGAAACGATCGGTCATTTTCTTTTCCTTGATTATTATCTGTCTTGCAGCAACAACGACGGCCTACGGCCAGAAGGGTTGCGAGTTGAAGGTCGTTGGGACGTGGAAAGCAGCAGGGTCTGATGGAGCCAGCCCCGTCTTTTATCGCTTTGGGCCGGACACTACGCTCACAGTTCTTTCGCCTTCGGGGCAGGGCTCGGAGCTGAAAGAGATCGCCAGCGCAGTCTATACATTCGATAATCCCAAAGCGCCGAAGGTCATCCTGGTCAAAGCGGAAAAGGAAGGCGGAGGCTTCACCAAAGGCATTACCTCGATTGAGATCTCCGGGTACGATGATACATCGTTGACTCTTGTAAAACCCGGCTCCGGGCAAACCCGATGGGTCAAAGTAGACCCTCATCGCTATTACCTCGTCCTCGCCGGGCGCATCGGAATTTTTTATGATGGCAGCGGGCCGACCTTCTCGATGGTGGTCAAAACAGACGGAGAGCAGACTCAAATAGACGCCCTTGGAATTTACGACGGCGGCGGCAAATGGGCTTTCGGCCCGATCCCCGTCGAAGTTTATAAAGAGTTTATGAAAGAGCCTGCTAAAGGCTCGGACGTGTTGCTGCGGCTTGAAATCACGGCGGCGCAATATGAGCGAAGTCTGAATGTAGTTAAGACCTGGGAGAGACGAGTTCGCAACAACGAGCTGTTATATCCCGATCTTACGATGGATAACATTCTGGTGGCGAAGCAGGTGACAGAGACGCTCAACCTGTGCGGGGAGAGGTTCAAGTTGCACAAGCTGGACTGGAGCCTCGACGATCACATCTCCCATGCGGAGCTGGATGATCCCCCGAGAGGGCGAATCCCGTACATGTATTTCAAAGAGCTGAAGCGACTCAATCAGTCGGCTCACGTCCCCGACGAGAAGTTTTACGAGCACGTGCGTATGGCGCAAAAATGACGCAGGGCAATAAGCGAGGTTCGTATAGCGGGGAAGGAGGAGCTACAGAATGAAACGAGCTGTCTTTATCAATTCGCTCGCGCTTATTCTCCTGGCATCTGGGAGCGCGTCTTTCGGTCTATCGGACGGCAAGGGGGCCAGCAAGGGCTGCCCCTTCAGCATAGCCGGCATGTGGAAAATGGTAGGAACGACCGAAATGACCCGCCTCTTCTTTGACTTTTCGCCTGAAGGACATGTCACGCTTATGGAGCATTCTTCAAAAGCACTGCCTCAGGATTTCGAGATGGTGGAGTCGGTGAATTACAAGCTGGACAAGCCCCGCGCGCCAAAAACCATCGAGTTCACGGCGTCGCGTGGAAATGACGCATTCGCGCCGGGTGTGACCCTGCTCGATATTGTCGAGTACAGCGACAACAGCTTCACCACGCGAGAGCCCGCATCCGGAAAGCAGACGCGATGGATGAGGGAGCAGACGCGCCGTTATTTCCTCACCCTCGCCGCCAGCACCGGGCCGGTCTCGCAGGCCGGGCCTGCGTTCGCTCTCCTGACCGTGATGGACGGACGCCCTCCGAAGGTCGAATCGCTCGGCGTTCAACTGGTTAAAGATGGCGCGGGCAAATCGACGCCCGTCTTCGGACCTATCCCGGCCGAGCTCTATGAGAGGATCGGAGAGGAGAGCGAAAAGGAGAAGAAGAATAAAGAAGAGAACGTCGTCCTGCGCTTTGAGCTGACCCAGTCGGAGTTTGAGACCATTCACAAAGAGTATGAGACCTGGAACAGGTATCTGAAGGACCGCGCGCTCCCGCACGACGATCCTTACCAGAATGGAATGGATTTCTTGAGGAGGGTTGTCGAAGGTCTCGATCAATGTGGTGAAAAGGCCGGTCTGCACAGGCCGACACAGGCCGAACGTGATGAGATCGTCTCTAAGTTCGATCCTCACCGGCGTCTGTCGGAGTATATAAAAACAATGAAGAAGAAGAACTTGGAACTGCACGTGAGTGACGCAGTCTTTCCCTGGCAATGGCGACCGATGATAAAAGTACCCGGTCAATAATCGGGTTTCAAAGCCGCGGTTGATTTCGCTAGTACTGATCCGAGCATCAGTACTGTAGGAAGATAACTTCTAACGTTAAGGAGAAGCTATTATGAAAACAGGTGAGATTTGCCGAGTGAGCGGACCGTACAGGTGTGGCAGCCATCGCGGTATCGTTGTGTTCTTCAAGAGAGGCGATAAGTTCACTGCCTGCCCGGACAGCACGTCCAGGGGCGGACATTCCACCGTCTGGTATGCGTTAACAACCTCTGACGCTCAATAAGCTCTTCCCGTAGGGGATAGATGCGTCCCGCTCTATCCCCTACAAAAAAACGGCGCGCATGCGGTTAAATTCGTTCGACGTCGGCCCGGACCTCTTGTTCCTCTATCAAAGCCAGAGCGTGGCGTGATAGGGCCTCAAGAAACGGGTGCTCAAACATCTCGCCGTCAGATAGCAGCGCGCGACCGGCGGCGGCAGTCAGAAGCGCGGCAGTATGATCGCGCCCGGCATGACCGAGGGCCGTCTCAGACATCCAGGCTATCTCAAGCAAGCCGCCGAGCCGGCCCACAATTCGCCGCGCGTGAGTCGCAGCCCAGACCTCATCCATTATCTTTTCGCGCGAGATGGCGCGAGTCGTCTGCTCGAAGACCTCTTCGAAACGGCTGCGAGTGAGGGATAGAAACTCTTTCGGCCACGCTTCGAGCGCAAGGCTTATCTCGCTCTGCCATCTTTCCAAAAGTCTCGACCGCGCCGCATCGCGCATGATCTGAAGACAGAGCGTGTTGTGCGGCCCTTCCCACGTCTCGATGATGAGCGCGTCGCGCAAAAGGCGCGGCAGCACCGTGAAATCTTCTATCACCCCGTTTGCGCCGAAGACTATGATCGCCTCGCGTATCGAGCCTGTCAGCTCGAAAGCTGTGCGGTACTTGGCGATGTTTATCAGGAACCGCTGCCACATCGCCTGCTCCGCGTCTTCAGCGGCGAGGCCGTTCTTATCGATGAGCGATACGAGCTTGAATGTGAGCAGCCGCTTTCGCCAAAGCTGTTCGAGAAGCGATACGAGCGTCTCTTGAATCATCGGGTAGGAGATGAGCGCGCCGCCGAATGCTTCGCGCTGCCGGGCGTAGTTGCGGGCTTCGAGAAACGCGCGATGGAGAAAACCACAAGAGTTTACGGCATTGTGGACGCGCGAGGCGTTTATGACATAGCTCATTAAGGTCTTGAACCCTTCAGCCGTGTCGCCAATCGCATACCCGGTCGCTCCCTCGAAATCTATCTCGGCGGTCGGAAGCGACCGCGTGCCGAGCTTGTCCTTGAGACGGCGAAAAGATAACCGGTTTAATCGCCCGTCCGAGAGCACGCGCGGGACGAGAAAGACCGCAACCCCCCGCGTGCCCGGCGGACCGCCTTCGGGTCTTGCGGCAACGAGGAAATACTCGTCAGGGTTCGAGCAGTACCACTTCTCGCCCGTTATCGACCACGTCCCGTCATCGTTCAGCGCGGCGCGGGTCTCGATAGCCCCTACATCGGAGCCGCCCGCCTGCTCGGTGACAAACTGCGCTCCGGCCATCGGCGTATCAGCAGAGAGCAATCGCGGAATGTACTCATGCAGGAATTGATCGCCCTTCGCCTCGATTGCGCGGACAAGACCGTCCGTGCAGCTCACGCCGCAGGTGAGCGACGCCTCGCCGTTGTGGCCCAGATAATAGATCATTGCAAAGCGGTGCATCTCGTTTCGCTGTCTTGAAAGGACCCCGAACTGCGCAACCTCGCGGCGCAACTGTCTTGCGATGTGGCCGAATTCGACTCGCTCCTCGCGGTTGCCCGCGCGGTCGAACTTGATTATGCGAGGCAGGTTCTCGCTGCGGTTCGCCTCGCGCGCAAGCTCGTCCCATCGGCCCGCCACAAGCCGCGCGCATTCGTGCAGTGATGAAAAGACATGAGAGCGGTCTTGCGGGTCGAGAAGATCGCCGAGCAGGACCTGAAACCCGCGATCCTGTTCGAAGAAATCCGTTCCTTCGATGCCGCGAAAATCCTTCAATCGTGCCATCGCCGTTTCCCTCGCTTTATCGATTATCGCCACCTGGACTTGAAGCGATACTAACAACCCCGCGCGTGCGCACGCAAGAGAAGCGGTCGCAGATGAATGCGGAAAAACGCGGGGAATAGATGCTATCCGCGCCGGCCTGCCTGCAACGGCAACCGCCTCTTGCTTGAATGGTAATCAGTCGCAGAGGAGCTGTTGAGTTTTCTGTTATGAGTCTCTTTTCTTTCGCCTGGCGTCGAGAAGACGACTGGCCAGGGGGGTGGTCTCGCCTGATTCGGCGGCGGTTGCGACGCTTGCCGGTGTGGCTTCGCGCGTTGCCTCGGCGGGTTTGAATGTTGAAATCGCAGGCTCCTCGATAGCGGTCGAGCTTTCTTCTGCAACGCTCGCGCCCGCCTCGCCAAGCCGGACCCGCGAGCGAGCGCCCTTCAACTGGGCCAGCGCCGCAGCCGATTCGGCGTCGGTCTCTGTGGCTCCACGGCGGCGCAGCAGTGACTCGATCCACTCTCGCGCCCGATCCACCTGCTCGCGCGTTATGTGCACACGCCTTATGCCGACATCTAACGGCAAGAGGATGAGAGCGAGCATCAATAGCGTCTCCCATATTTCGTGCGGTCGTGTCTTCATCATCCGCCTCTCGAAGAGGTCGATGGCATCCGCCTCGCCGCCGCCGATCTCCATCGGTCGCCCTCCGGTCGCTTCGCTCAGCCGGTCGAGCAGGGCGGTGTCTGAAGAGGTGATGCTGAATTCAGGCGAGTAAGAATTGACCGCGCCCGTAACAGGCGCGCTCGTCCCGCCTTCTTCGGTCACGCTCACAAGGTAAGCGCCGCGCGAGGTGGCCGGAAAGTCTGCTTCATAGCGCCCCGCGGCTGTCTGTTCGAGCGCGATGTCGCTCGTCGAAAGATCGGGCGCGACGATATGAGCGCGCAGCCTGAGATTGTTCTTGAATGCCCCCTCGCCGGTTATCGCTTCGACCGCGATGTGTCCGCGCCCGGCATCGATTACGACGCGCGGCACAAGCTCGTCCCCGCCTTCTCGCCTGAGCGTATCCCTGAGCGCCTGGGTCCAGAACTGCCCGAAGCCCGGCCAGTCCATCCAGCCCGAGGCCCAGCGCGGCTTCGCATCCGAGGTGAAGGCCGCCGAACGACCGAGCCCGTACTGCCACACGGCATAGAGCGGATCATCTTTATGAGTGACGAGCGAGGTGATGGCGGGCGAGTTGAGCTGGTCGCGCTCCGCCGTCCCGACGTACCCGCCAAGCTGAGGCGCGGCGCTCCAATCTACGCCGCCGGTCGCCTGCGTGGGCCGCACCAGTCGCGGCGCGAACGGCTCTTCGATAATGGTAGCGCGCGAGGCCAGAAACGCCTCCTGGGTGAATATGCGCGGCAGGCTCTCGGCGCTCTGCGTGGCATAGAACCGCCCGCCGCCTATGTCTGATATATACTTCATCGTCTCGAAGTCGGCGTCTTCGCCAACGGCGACGCTCGAAAGCGTCATACCGGCGTCGCGCGCAGAGCGGGCCACGCCCGCAAAATCGCCGCCCTCGCTCTGCCCGTCGGACATCACTATGATGTGCTTGATCTGCGCGTCGCTTGCGCTGAGCCATTCATAAGCCTTCTTGAGGCCGGGATACATATTCGTCCCGCCTAAAGGTTGGATCGTGTTTATATCACGGATGATCGACTGCTTGTCCTCGACCTTTTTAAGCTCGACGATAGGCGTCGCCTCGTCGTCGAACGCGACGACGCCGACCGAATCGCGCTCCGACAGAAAGTCGACTGTCGCGGAAGCGGCTTCCAGAGCCAGTTGCATCTTCGTTCCGCTCATCGAGCCCGATTTGTCGATTACGAGAACGATGGCAAGGCTGGGGAAATGCTTCTTCTGGCGTACGTCGAGAGAGACGGGCAACACTTCTTCGACCGGCGTTTTATAATACCCGCCGGGGCCGAAGCTCTGGTCGCCCCCTATCATGATGAAGCCGCCTCCCAGGTCGCGCACGTATGACTGGACCATCTTCATCTGGCCCGGCGTAAGCGCAGAGGCAGGGACGTTATCAAAGATGACCAGATCATAATGCTGAAACCCCGCAAGCGTCGTCGGGAGCAGCGCCGTCCCTCCTATCACCGCATCGAAACTGCCCTCCGCGAGCACGCGCCTTATCGCGGGCGAGGGCTGCGCGTCACCGCTTATATAGAGCGTGCGGGGACGGCCCTCGACGATAGTGAACGTCTCGCGGGCGTTGTTCTGCACGAAGCTGTCCGAGCCGATGGCCTCTATCTCGGCCCGGTAGGTGTAGAAGCCCTTCTCGTCGTTGCGCTGCGGTATGATGAACACGTTCTCGCCGGAGCCTGCAAGCTCGACGACGCGCTCTGCGACCAGCGAGTCGTTACGGAAAACGCGAAGCGAGGCGCGAGTGTCTATCGTGCTATCGATGGTGACTTTCAAATCGAAAGCCTCGCCTTCGGCCAGCATCTCGGGCGCCGAAAGGTCGCGGACCGCCATCTCCTGGTGCTCGCGGCCCCGGTCGCTTACAGTGACCAAGGGGCGGGTATAGATTTCGATCCCTTCGGCCCTGAGCAGCCCGGCCTCTTCGGCTGCGCTCTCAAGGTTTTCATTTCCGTCCGACATCAATATGAATCTGCCGGCGGCGGTCTCGGGAACGATTGCCGCAGCAAGCCGGAGCGCAGCGGCCACATCCGTATAATCGCGCGGCGGGTCGGAGCTTATCTCTTCGATTCGCCAGTCGCCGAGACTCTCCTTTCGGGTGGGCGCAAGCTCGACCGAAGGCTCGCGCCCGAAAGCTATCACCCCTATGTAATCGCCCGGAGCGGCGCGCGCGATCTCACGGTTTATTAAGTCCAGGATACCCTTCTGCTGCTCGGCGGCGACGCTCGCCGAAACATCGACCATGAATATAAGCGCCAGGTCGCGCGACTCGGTCCTTATCCTGATACCGGCAAGCGCCATCACTACGAGCAAGAGAATCACCAGGCGCACAGCGAGGCTTGCTCGACCGCGCGCGCGCGAAAGGTTGGCAAGGCTTGCGCGCGCAAGATAGATCGCTGCCGGTATCAGGACCAGCAGAACGAGCGCCGCAGGGTTTGTAAACTCGACACCCATCCCGATAATCTCAAATCCTTCTATGGTAAGCCCACCACTCGATGGCAAGCACAAGAAGCGCCGCCAGCGCGAGCCACTTCCACGCTTCGCGCTCCGAGCTGAAGGTCTCAACCTGGCCCTTCACCTCGCCCGCGCGTGTCTTTATGGAGTCGCGCGGCGTAAGATCGGTCTCGGCTTCGCTGAGCAGGCTCGCCGCAAACGATGGCTGACCGCTCGCTTCATAGAGGCCAGTCTTTATGGTTCCGGCAAACGTAATGATTGCGTCGCGCGGCTCTATCTCGTGCGACTCGCCCGTAGGATCGATCAGCGTGACCTTCTCCGAAGCGCCGCGAATTATGATAGGCTGGCCTGCTCGCACTGCGCGATCGACGGTCGAATGGTTGCGGCCCGCAAGCCAGTTTATCGAGTTGGCCAGCAGTAACGGGAACTCGATCTTTAACGGCAGGTCGCTCTTTGCGAGATCGAACCCAAGCAAGACGGCGCGGCGGCTGCCGTCATCGCCGGCCCATACGAGGCCGCCGCTTGAGGCGCTGACTACCGGTCGAAGCCACGCGGCGGTCTCGCGCGAGGGGGCGCTTTCGATGTGCAGGTCCGAGTAGTTCAGGAAGCTATTGACCGGGTGAGAACGATCTACAGAAGCGACTTCAATCGCCTCGCGCTGCCCGGTAGCCTGCCACAGGCCGGAGATGTCTGACGGGTTGATTGCAAGGATGGGCCGGTTGCTTTCCAGGATGCCCGGCTGAACCGGGCCTTCAAAGACTATGCAATCGAAGTCGGACGGCGCATTCGAGCCGATACGGCGCGGCTCGAAATCGGGATTGGCTGCGAGCGCTTGTAAAAGAAAAGGATTGTCGCCCGAGACCCCGACGCGAAGCGGGCGGGCATCGGGCAGATGAGCGTAAGCCAGGTTGTCTGCCGCCAGGTCGTCTTCAACTCCGAGCTTCAGCTCGGCGAGCCCGCCCGCGAGCGGCAACGCATCGAAGACCAGGCCTGCGCGCTCGCCCGCCTTGATATTTACCGAACGCGCATCGACCAGCCTTCCTTCTATTCTCAGCTCAAGCCCGACCTCACGCTCGCGGTCGCTGAAATTGGCAAGCGAAGCGAACAGCTCAGGACGACGCCCCTCGGAAGGGCGCGAGTTCATGGCGATGATGCCTAAGTTATCGGCACGCTGCCCCACGCGAACAAACCTCATAGCGACCTGTTGAGCGGAAGCCTTCTCCAGCGCGTCGGTCCGGGCCATATCATTCGCCACGGGCGCGCCCCCGCCGTCGCCGATTATGACTACCGAAGTGTCGCGCTCTGATTTTGCGATCTGGGTGGCAAGCCGCAACGCATCGGTGAGGTTGCCCGGCGTGTCGGTCTCGCGCACATCGTCGACGGCGGCAATGAGCGCGGCGCGGTCCGATGTCATAGGCGAGCGGATCGCCACGCGAGACGAGCTTTCTATAACAGCCGCGCGCTCGTCGCCTTCGAGCCCCTCGATCACCTCGCGCGCGAGCCGTTTTGCGCGCTCCAGCCGCGAGCCTCCGTCTTCGTCGCGTGCGCTCATGCTGGCCGTGGAATCGATTATTATTACCGTGCTGCCCGAAGAGATCGCGCTGGTAGTGATAAGGGGCCGGGCAAGAGAGAAGACCAGCGCCGCAAGCGCCGCAAGCTGCAAGAGGAGCAGCAGGCTGCGACGGAGCTTCTTGAAAGGCGCGTTGGCCTCCATCTCTTCAAGCGTTCGCTGCCACAGGAGCGTGCTCGACACCACGCGCCGCTTGCGCTTCAGCTTGAGGAGGTAGAAAAAGATTATGACCGCAGCAAGCAGCAACCACCACAGCGCGACCGGCGAAAGAAATCTCATACCACCTGTACGGGCTCGCGGACCCGACCGTTCCTGATTTAGAAAAGAAGTCAGAATTCAGAAGCCAGAAGTCAGAATACTATATGCAGGGCATCTTCTGCTAACCGGATAGTCGGCCATCAAGCTCGCTACTCCGGCTTCTGAATTCTGAATTCTGACTTCTGGCTTCTGAATCCCTGTGCTGGCTAAATCTGATCGCTTCGGACTACTATTTTCTACATGTCTGGTGAGCCCTTAACAAGAGACGAAGGATCGGCGGGCACGGAGATGACCGTATCGCCGCGCCGCGCCATCATACGAACCTACCGGGCCGAGATCACATTCATTCTGGCGCTCGGCGCTTATGCAGTGATGGCAGTTCTCGCGCATCGCTATGCTTATTTCGGTTGGGACCTGTGGCTGGCCCGGCTGATACAGTCGATAACGCTGCCCGGCTTTAATCTCCTGATGGTATTGGTGTCCGAGCTTGGAAACGGGTGGAAGGCCTTCGCTATAGTGATCGCCGCAGGGGTCGGGCTCATTTTGCTCCGGTTCAGAATCGAGGCCGTGTTGTGCATGGCGGGTGTAGGGCTAGGGTCTCTGGTGAACCGGTTGCTCAAGTACATCAGCGCGCGGCCCCGGCCGCTGGGCACGCTGGTCGATGTGACGGGGCAGTTTAATCACGAGAGCTTCCCTTCGGGCCACGTCGTCTTTTATATACACTTCTTCGGATTCCTCTTCTTTCTTTCATATGTCTTGCTGAGGCGCGGGAGATTGCGCCGGGCTGCTCTCGTACTGACCGGCTTTCTGATATCGATCATAGGGGTCTCGCGAGTCTATCTGGGCGCTCACTGGCCGAGCGATGTGGTGGGCGCATACCTTGCGGGCGGGCTCTGGCTGATGCTCATGATAGAGGTTTATAGAAGGCTGGAGATAAGAAAACAGAAGCTGGATACAACGGTTTGAGTAATCCAGGGTACAGAAATAAAATCTTTCTACCGTTTTCTGGCGTCTAAAAGGGGGAGGGCTATGAAGAGAGTAAATGTATTATTTCTGGCGCTGGCAATTGTCGCGTTCGGATCGATTGGTTTTCGCGCTCGCAGTCAGGAAGTCACGCCCGCAGACGTTGTCCTGGAACAGGTGGTTTCAGGGCTTTTGAGCCCGGTCTATGTGACGGGCGCGCGCGACGGCACGAACCGCCTCTTCATAGTCGAGCAGCCCGGTCGAATACAGGTGCTTCAGCCCGATTCGAATACACCCACTGTCTTTCTGACAATCTCTACGAAGGTGTTTTTCCAGGGAGAGCGAGGGCTTCTGGGGTTGGCCTTCCACCCGCAGTTTCGCAC
>DASTET010000941.1:0-3574 GCA_035709445.1 Blastocatellia bacterium
CGCCCTACTCTGACGAGGATAAAGACATGCCGGCCCTGGACCTTCTGGGGAACCTGGGGTTTTCGAAGACCTCGGAGCTGTATCAGCGGCTTGTGATCAAAGAGCAGAAAGTCGACCTTCTTCTCTATTCTTTCGATGACCGGCTGGACCCTTACCTGCTGACTGCGGGCGCGAGGGTGAAAGACCTGAAGGACCTCGACTATGTAAGGGAGGAGATCAGGAAGACTTTTGAGTCCTTCAAGTCGAATAAAGTCGACGAAAAGAAGCTGAGCGAGGTCAAGTCGCATCTGAGGTACTCGTTTTCGCTGGGGCTCGATAACTCGGAAGCGATAGCGGCCCGGCTCGCTCCATATATCGCGCTGCGCCGTACGCCGGAAACGATCAACAGGCTGTACGAGGTCTATGCTTCGATCACGCCTGACGATATTCGAGAGATTGCTCGGAAGTATTTCGTGGAAACGCATCGAACTGTTGTGACGCTATCGCACCAGGAGAAGGGTAAAACCACAGATGAACACAGATAAATTCCGAGAAGAGAATCCGCGTTTATTCGCGTTCATCTGCGGCTCCTATTGACAAGTTTTTGAAAGGACCTGTCGGATTGGAATTAGTAACGCTTCCAAACTCTTCGCCGCTCGTAAGCTTCAGGCTGCTGTTTAAGACCGGCTCGATCTTTGACCCTGAAGGAAAAGAGGGCGTCGCCGCGCTGACGGCAGCCATGCTCTCCGAAGGCGGGAGCCGCTTGATGAGCTACGATGAGATAGTGCAGGCCATGTATCCAATGGCCACCTCGTTCTCCTCGCAGGTCGATAAAGAGATGACCGTCTTCTTCGGGACCACGCACATAGACAACCTCGCAAGTTATTACGCCATCATCTCGGATATGCTGCTCGATCCCGGTTGGCGCGAAGATGATTTCATAAGGTTGAAAGAGGACGCGATCAACTATCTTAAGGTAAACCTGCGCCGTAATAATGACGAGGAGCTTGGCAAGGAGGCCCTCTATAGCTTTGTTTTCAGGGGCCACCCTTACGAGCATCCGAGCGTGGGAACTATTGAGTCGCTTGAGCGGCTGACGCTCGGAGATGTGAAGAGATTCTACACGGATAATTATTCGACGGCCCTTTTTGTGGCCGGGCTTGCCGGGGGCTATCCTGATGGGTTCGAGGATGAGTTAAAGAGAGATTTTGATACGAGGCTGCCGAAAGGCGCTCCCGCCGAGACCGCGCTTACAAAGCCTGAGCAAATAAGCAGGCTTGAAATGAGAGTAATAAAAAAAGCCACTCTCGGCACGGCGATCTCTTTCGGCTATCCGATCGAGGTTACGCGCGCTCACAAGGACTGGCCCGCGCTGCTGGTAGCTCAGTCCTATTTCGGGCAGCACCGCTCATCGAACAGCCTCCTCTACCAGCGGCTTCGGCAGATCAGGGGTCTCAACTACGGAGATTACGCCTACATCGAATACTTTCCTCGCGGGATGTTTCAGTTTCATCCCGACCCGAATCTCGCAAGGAGCCAGCAGATCTTCGAAGTATGGATTCGCCCCGTTGAGCCGGAGAACGGACTTTTCGCTCTCCGCGCCGCCCTCTATGAATTGAACAGGCTTGTTGAAAGAGGGCTCACGCAGGAAGACTTCGAGGGGACTCGCCGGTTTCTCATCAAGTTCATAAATGTGCTGACAAAGACGCAGGATGCGCAGCTCGGTTATGCGCTCGATAGCCATCACTATGGGATCGAGAATTTTAACCGGTACCTGCGCAACCATCTCTCCGCACTGACGCTGAAGGATGTAAACCGCGCGATAAAGAGTCACCTGCAAGCCGACCACATCAAGATAGTCGTGGTGACCGAAGACGCCGAAGGCTTTCTGAAGGCGGCGCTCGAAAACCGGCCTTCCCCGATCAGCTATCAAAGCCCTATGCCGGATGACGTCCTCGAAGAGGATAGGATCATCGAGAAATACCCGCTCGATGTAAACACGTCATCGGTCGAAATCCTGCCGGTCGAAGAGGTATTTCAGAGGTGAGCGCCATCTGACGTTAAGCTTTTGCTTCTACGAGCCATCAAAGATGGCGGCTGCTTCCTCGATGTTGTGAGTTATGTGGCAGGGCGGGAGGCTCTGTAGAAACAGCTTGCCATACGGCTTCGTCCTGACTCTCGGGTCGAGTATCGAAAGCACGCCTCTATCACTTGTCGAGCGGATCAGTCGGCCAAGCCCCTGCTTGAGTGTGATGATCGCTTCCGGGACCGAGTATTCGAAGAATGAGTTTCCGCCCTGTTCATCGATATGTTTTTGACGGGCTGCGACTACCGGATCGGTCGGGACGGCAAACGGCAGCTTCGAGATGATAACGCATGATAGGGCTTCGCCCTGAACGTCGACCCCCTGCCAGAACGACGATGTTGCAAACAGAACGGCCCCTTCTGTATTGCGAAACCGTTCGAGCAGACCGTCTTTTGACCCCTGCCCCTGTATGAAGATCGGGAAATCGATCAGGCCGCGGACCCGCTCATAGGTCTCGCGCATGGAGGCGACGCTTGTAAAGAGCACGAACGCCCGCCCGTTGGTCGCTTCGAGTATCTGGACTATCTCTTCAACCGAGGCATTGAGAAATTCCCGGTTTCGAGGGTCGGGCATTCGCTTAGGCAGGTAGAGCACGGCCTGGCTCTCGAAATCGAAATGCGATTCGACTATAAGCTCGTGCGCTTGCTGGATCCCCAGCCTCTTCTTTATGAAATCGAACCTTGAGCCCGCCGTCATCGTGGCCGAGGTCAGCACCGCGCTGTGCGCGACAGAGAATAGCCGCTCTTCGAGTATCCCCGACACATCGATCGGGGTCGCGTGAAGAAAGACGCCGCGCCCGCGTTTTTCGCACCAGTAGACGAAGCCCGGCTCGCTCCCTTCGACTATGAACTCGAAATCGAATTTGAGGCTTTCGGCTCGCCGCTGAATGTTATCAAGCTCCGGTGGAGGGTCTTTCACCACCGCCAGCGCGGCTATCAGCCGGTCTATAGCGTTCGCAATCGACGCATAGGCTTCGCCTGCTGCGGTCAGCCTGTATGTTCCCTCTTCATCCTGGCTGAAGAAATAGCCCTCGCCGAGCTGATACCTCATCTCCTGGGGTGCGCCGCCTCCGCGTTGATACCGGGAAGCGAACTCGTCATCGAGGCGGTCGCCGCGAAACGAGAGCCAGAAGGCGTCGCTTCGCTGAGAGAGCCGCGCAATCGACTTCAAAAGCTCGGCTGCCTTGTCCGGCTCGGTTATGACGAGTTTTTGCGCGTCCTGAAGCAGGTCTGAAACTCGAAAATTCGAAACGCTCGAACCGAAATAAGAGGCCGCCACGTTCTCTATCTCGTGCGCTTCGTCAAAGACTATAGTCGAATAATCGGGCAGCACCGCGCCGTAATCCCCTCCGCGCAGCGCGAGGTCTGCGAAGAAGAGGTGATGGTTGACTATGACAACGTCGGATTCGAGGGCCTGTTGCCGCATGCGCGTTATGAAACAGGCGTCGAACTCCGGGCACTTCTGTCCGAGACAGCTATCGGCGCGCGCGTCGATTTGAGGCCAGAAGGA
>DASTET010000942.1:0-3172 GCA_035709445.1 Blastocatellia bacterium
CGAGGCGCCGTCCGTCTTCACAGAAACGGTCCCATCTCGTCCCGTCCTATATAACATTATGCCCCTGTGAAGAAACCGGCTGACGACGGCTTCGTGTGGATGGCCGAACATGCTGCGCTCGCCAACCGAGATCACTGCGCAGGCGGGTCGGACGGCTTCGAGAAAAGCCTCGCTCGACGAGGTATTCGATCCGTGGTGGGGCACCTTGAGCAGGTCGGCGCGAAGGTCATTTCCTAACATCAACAGCGCGGCTTCGGTGTCGCGTTCTATGTCTCCCGTAAACAGCAGGGCGACCGAGCCATACACAAGGCGTATGACGATTGAACGGTCATTGCTGCTCCAGCCTTTCGCCTGGGCGGCTTGGGGGGGCCAGAGCACCTCGAGAGTCACCCCCTCGATCTGGAAGCTTTCGCCCGCGCTTACCCGCGCTGCGGGAATGCCGCGATCGGATATAAGGTCTGCAAAGCTCTCAAACGCGCTATCGCCGTAAACCCCGCTTCCGACCACGATCTGGCCTATGCCGAAATTTCGAATGACTTCAGAGAAGCCGCCTATGTGGTCCCGGTCCGCGTGCGTGATTACCGCGTAATCTATCCGCGTGAGGCCGAGCGACCACAGAAATCTCGACACGACCATCTCGCCTATAAATGATCCTGCCTCCCGGTCGTCTGAAGCCTCGCCATCTCTTTCCGAATAGCTCGGATCAAACTCATCGGCACTAGCTGAGGGCCTGGCCCGCCCTCTGCCCGGACGAATCTCGCCTCCCGCGTCTATAAGCATCGTCGCCCCAAGCGGGAAGACGACCAGCGCCGAATCGCCCTGGCCTACATCCAGAAAATAGACGGCCAGTCTTCCATCTCCGCCGGGCGCGGACGGTCGCGCTATTACTCCAAAACACAGTGCCAGGCCAAGCCCGCAAACAGCAGCCGCCCGTCCCGGTCTGAGGTTTATACGGGGAGCACGATTAGTTTGGGATCTTGATCGGTCCTGCGCTCTGAGACCCGGCTCCGCTATATAGACAGGACGCCAGCGATCTAAGATCATGATAAGACCCGCGAGCAGCCAGAAGTAGGCTAAGTAGGTCACCGCCCGCCAGTCCTCGAAATGAGGCGCGCGAAACGTTGCGCCCGGAATGTCCGTGAAAGGCCCGGCTGAATCGACGAGCAAACGGTGGGCGGAATTCACTACCGGTTCCAGATGCGAGGAAAGCCAGGGGAGCAGTGTGCCGAGCGAGACAGACACTACCGCGCCGAGCATCATCACAGCCGTAAGCGCGCCCGACAGGACATTGATCGGTATGCCTATCGGCGCTATTCGGTTGAAGTAGAGCACCGAGAGAGGAAGGGTCGCAACCTGTATCGCGGTCGAGGTGATCAGAAGTATCAAGACCCATCTCAGGACCGGCTGCGCAAGCCAGAGGGCGAGCGAGCGCGAAGCCGGGGCCTTATCAAGCCGGTACTGTACGGGAGAGCGGCGCATCCCGGCTCGGAAGCCCCGCTCATTCCAGAAGAGAGATTCGGCAAAATACTTCAGGGATCGGTTGCACGAAGGCGGGTGCGGGGTCCGGGCCGCAGGCTTCCACTCACCTACCTGTCTCAGCTTCTGCGCGAGCGGGACCGCAATGGCGACGATTGCGGCGACGGCTATGAAACTCAATTGAAACCCCGGATCGGCTACCAGAGCCGGTTTCAAGGCAAGCATAGCGAAAGCCGCAACCGCCACCGTATTCGCCGAGGCGGCCTTGCGAAAGATAAGGGGACCGATCAAGCCCACGCTGATCATTACCGTGGCCCGCGTGACCGGCGGCTGAAGCCCTACCATCAGCGCGTACAGCCAGAGCGCGATCAACACCACAGACACATGCAGGCTCCTGCGCCTTCTCGACGGCGACCACCCGCCCAGCATCGCCCAGGCTATGAGCCCTATGTGCATGCCTGAGATAGAGATTATGTGGAAAGCGGAGGATTCCCGCAGCCGGTCTGCGTTTTCCGGGTCCAGAAAATACCTGTTGCCGGTCAACATGGCCTTTAGCGTGCCAGCGACCTCCGGGCTGAAGCGGGCGTCTATTGCCTTCATCGCCCGCAACCGGAAACCATAAAGCCATCCGAGCAGCGGCATCACGGTTCCCTTACCAACCCGTTCGATAAGCAGAGGGCTCTTGATGACACCCGTCAGGTCAACCCCCTGGCGGTCGAGGAATTCACTGAAATCCGGTGACCCGGGATTTAAATACCTCTTCGCTCGTTCAAGCCTGACAAGCGCCCGCACTCGCGATCCGTAATCGAGCGCCAGGCTTTCAAACTCGGCCCGCGAAAGAGGGTCTTCAACATCGATCACAAGACGAGCCCCGCCCGTAGCGCGAACCTCGCGGCCTCGAACAACCAGGCTCTCCGCATTGATATCGATGTAAAAGGCCCCGGGCGCGGGCTCAGGAGGGGCGGACAGCGAACCGCAGAGGTAAACGGGATCGTCGGCTGTGATGACCTGCTTTGCGAACAGGAGCTTCAGCCTCGACTTGTCGACTCCGCTTCTTTCAGCAGAGCCAAGCAGCGCGCCCGCCGCCAAGACGGCGAAGAGTAGCGCCGCGCTTGCAACCTCGTCTCGCGAAGTCAGAAAGGACCCGGCGCCGAGCGCCAGCCCCGCACCCAGCGCTATCATGATCGCCCACGGCGAGAGCCGGGCCATATCTTCGATAAGTATCCCGGCAATAAGCGCCGATGTCAGATAGACAAAGGGCTGCCGCCTGGCCGCGTAACCTGATCCGGACATATTCTCTGTCTCGACCGAGAATTGAATGGCCCTGTTTGTTAATCCTGTAAATCCTGTCCATACCCTGAATGCTATTCTTGACAATTTCGGCATTGAAGGTTAATCATCTAGTTGCATGAGCGACAGCCCTATTGACGACCTTCAGCAGAGAGTAATTGAGTTTGCCAGGACGACCGATGCGCCTGAGGATTCATTTTTGATGAGGCGCACCCCTCTCGAAGACGCAGATCATATCCAGTCGGTCATTGACGGATTGACTCTTTCTCTTATCAGCTACAGCTATCACCGACACCCGCGCGGCGAAAACGTTCACGAGATCATGGAGAAGCTCGATCAGGTCGAGCCGGGCTCGGAGGAAGCCCGCCAGCTTGAAAGTCGCGCCGATGACGCCGCCGCCCTCCAG
>DASTET010000943.1:0-3739 GCA_035709445.1 Blastocatellia bacterium
GCGTGTAGGCAAGAAAGTCCTTGATAGCCTGAGGCGATTTATGGCCGAAGTTGAATTCGTCGTATATGTCCTCCAGGTCCACTGTTGCGACCGAAAGGCCCCTGCTCTGCCGGTAAGCCACGAGCGGCTTCAGGCTATCGAAAAGGTCTCTTCGGCTCAGTATGACAAGGTCCGCTCCGAGCCCTGCTTGTCTCCACAGCGAGGGGGCGTTGGGCGTAACTGCGACCGGGAACTGCGAGCCTGCGAGCGCGATCAGAACCCGCTTGCCCTGTCCGGGCACCGAAGCCGAGGCTGCGAAACCGTCGCCCTTGCTCACCAGGCAAGAGATCTCTCTCACGTCATCCGGGTCGGTCACGTCGAACATCCTTATGCTCGCGCTGCCGAACCCTGAGACTCTGATCTGCTGGCCGCCTTTGGCCTCCAACTGAAGGAAGTCGTCATCCGCGCGGTAGCTGTGCTGGTATGTGATGCGTATGTGCTCGACCAGGCTCACGCTGTTATTCCCGGTCTGTCTTTGCAGCGCGACGATGTTATCTCCCTCTCTGAGCAGCGACTGCGGAATGTCAGCTTTCAGCAGACCTCTTTCGCGGTCAAAGAAACGCGCGACTCCGATCACATCTCCATTCAGGCTCACTTCCACCTGATGCGGAGCCAGAGTCACACCCTGGAGCGCCACTTCAATCGACGCGGGGGATTTGGATGCGGCCATATTGCGCAGCTTGAGCACCTGAAGAACGGGAGAGCCTGACACGACCGCGCCGAAGAAATTCTCAGCCTCGCCGTTTACGAGCGACGAAAAGAAAAAAGTCTTGTCCCTGCGTTCCACCGTGTAAGGAAAGCTGGCTGCGGTTGCCGGTTTATTGTCGCTCGCGGTTACCTGTATGCGGCTTCCGGGCGCAGAAGCGGAGAAGAGCCAGTAGATGCGATCGGCGCTGTAGGGGCTATCCGGCCCTATGCCGTAGAACTCAACATAGTCCTGCGGGTCAAGCCTGCCGTCTTCCTGACCGCGAACGATTATAGGCAGCGGGCGGCCGCCGGCCATCATTTGCAGATTGCGTGGATCGACGGCGGGGCTAAGCCCGGCTGCGAGCAACTGCGGTTGCGAGATGCGATACCAGCCCTGCCGGTTGACGGCGACCTTGATCGCATGCTGAGAGGCGATGGCGGACTGAAGAGCGAGCGTGTTTGCAGAAGGTTCTCGCGCCTTTGCCCTCTGTTCGACGGGCCTCCCGGGAAGTATGTGGCCGGGTAAAGAATCGCCCGCAAGGCTGCCGAGCAGAGGGGCAGCGCCAGGAGACGAATTAGACTCTTCGGCCCGGTCAAGCGGCTGGACTGCGAAGGGACCATGCCAGCTTGAGTTGCCGTTCAGGTCTATGTCTTCGAGCCAGTACTGTATATCTTTCGACGGGCCGGGGCTGGCGTCGAGCCAGCGATAGGACATGCCGGCTGAGAGCAGTATGCCGGGAGCGGTCAGGAACGCGGAACCGGCGATTAAATCCGGATTGATGAGGGTGCGTCTGTTCTTCTCATCTCTGTACAGGTTAAAACCGAGGTTATCCAGCTCGTTGCCCGTCTCCCATCTCAACAACACTCGCCCTTTGCCGTCATCCATCGCCGCAAAAGAGAGAATATCTGCGGAGGTGGGCGCTGCCACTTTGGTGCAGGTGCCGAGATCGATGGCATAGCTACTATCGACCATCTGGTTCCCCTGCTCATCTACGACCAGCACTCGAACAGCATAGGTAGTTGAAGGGATCGAAGCGGTGCTCCAGGTGGTCTGCCAGGTGTTTACCGTCCCGGAGACGGGCGCGTTTATCTGGGCGATCTGCGTATAGACCGATGATCCGCTGATTCGATAAAAGAATGTGACGCTCGAGATCGAATCGACTATGCTCGCGCTTGTACCGGAACCGGATATGATGAGTGTATCCACAACGGTCGCGGTTAAAGTTATCGGATCGAAGTTTGTGCCGCCCCCGCAGGCATGAGTCATGCCTGATAGTAAGGGGTTCTGAGTGATGCCGCCGCTCAGCGTCAGACCGTCGCCGAAGGGAAGCATACTGGTTGCGGCCATTGTGTAATCGCCGGGGCCGGTCAGGTCTTTCTGGGTGGGATTCTGGGTGGTTGCGGAGGTCGTGAAGACGAGCGAGAAAGGGGTTGAGGTCGTAACAACCTGCGTCCCGCCGCAGTTGTCGAAGCTGCTCAAGGGCGCTTGAAAATCGAGAAAGAACCCGCCCCCGGTATCGGCAGTTATTCGGTAATGCGTGCTCAGAACTGCGGAGAGAGTGAAGACGCGCCCCTCGCCGTCAGAACAATCAGCCGACACTATATCCTGCCGGGACGTATCCCCGAAATAGATATTGAGAGTATCCGTGCCGTTTCCGTTGAGCTCTACGAAGAACTCTTTATATCCGTCGCCGTCCGTATCCAGAATGGCGTTCCAGGTCCCGTTCTGAAGCTGGCTCTGGCCTCCCTGCTGCGGGTTGCCCCGCAGCCGCATCCTGAAAAAGAGCACCTGGTTGGAGGCGTCATAATAGAAATAGACGGAAGGCAGGGTTCCCGACGTCCCTTTGTAGACGTCGGCGGAGTCCGGGTTGACTCCTGTGCCGCCGTCGGTGCTGTCCCCTGCGGCAGTTGCAAGGTCCTGTAGGACGGCCCCCAACTGCGTATAATTCATCCACGAAGAATCAGCCGGCCAGCTCGCCGGATAGGTTTGTGCAAACGCCTCATCGACTCCACATACGCAGAGTATAAGAAGAAGAAACAGGCGGCGGATAGCTGTTCGCAGACCAGTGTCGCTGATAAGAAAGGTTCTTAAATCTGACATGTTTTCCCCAATCGAGCTTTTTTTGCGAATGCTTCTATTACACCGGAGCCGGCGCAAATCCTTTGAACCGAATATAAAAGTGCAATCCCTATACCCCATGTTCGGTAATATTTATCGCACTGATAATCGAGTTTTTATGAAAAATTAGCTTGACGCGGTGACAGACCGGGTACCGGACTGCCAGATTTTGTCATTACGGAGAGACAAGTTCGGTCAGGTATCAGAGTGAGGAGAATGGACGGGATTTACAGGACTGGCAAGAGAGCACTGTTAATCCTGTTCATCCTGCCCACCCCTTCTGCCCCGCCTGGCCGGCGTCGAAGACGCGGCTTCAGCGATAAGGCTCGCCAGGGCTTTTGCGAATTCAACTTTTCGCCGCCGCTCGGCTGATGCGAGAAAGCGGTCCTCGAATTGCGCTCGCGCGGCATCCGACAGCCCTCCTCGCAGGTATTCATCGATCAGATCGTTTTCGACGGCGACTATGCGATGGAGATACTGCCGGTCCCGAAAGGCCCGGTCCTCTATCTCGGACGCTATCTCTTCCGGCAGATCGCCGAGCAGATACCGGGCTATTAAATCTTCGCTAAAAGGATCATCCCTCATGATCGAACACCCTCGCTCAAGTATAAGTGGCGGGGACCGTCTATTCATCACACTGTTTGTCTCGGGTATTCGAACAATCCGGGGGAGCGGCGAAAGATATATCGGCGCGATTCGATCTGCATGGTTTTTGACAATTCTCGACGCATCGCTGGAGGTATTCTCTTATTCGAAGGGCTCGCATTCTGAGCGTATTGACCGAGATTCCGAGCCGCTCAGCCAGTTGTTTCCTGCTTTCGATCTTCGCGCCCTTCTCTTTGTCGTAGTATTGAAGAATCAATTCGCGGTTATCCGGGGAGAGGCGTTGCAGGC
>DASTET010000944.1:0-4048 GCA_035709445.1 Blastocatellia bacterium
GCTCGCGCGGCAATGCTGCGCGGCGAAAGAGCGGTTGCTGAGCGACCCCGATCTTGAGCGCGTGCCGGTAACCATACTCGGAAGCGGAAGGGCGGTCGTCGGAGGCAGCCTCACAACCGAGCTTACTCGTGAAGAGGTCGAGGAGACGCTGATCGATGGATTTCTTCCGCTCACGTCGCGCGACGATTTGCCTGCGCGCGAACGTCGCACGGGTCTTCGCGAGCTTGGTCTCCCTTACGCCAGCGAGCCTGCGATCACTAAACACCTTGCAGAGTTTCTGACTAAAAGCGGCGATGCGGATTCCGATGCTGAGCAGTCTGAAATGGTCCGCCCCGACGCGGTGTTGTTCAACGGCGGATTCTTCGCCCCGGCAATCGCCCGCGAGCGAATAGTCGAGGCGCTTTCAACCTGGTTTCGCGAAAAGGGGAAACGCTACAGGCCGAAGCTCCTGGTCAACGAAGAGCCTGAGACCGCAGTAGCCGTCGGCGCGGCCTATTACGGCCACGCGCGGCTGAGCGGCGGGCTGCGCATCGTCGGCGGCAGCGCGCGCGCGTACTACATAGGGGTGCAGACGGCCGCTCAAACCGCAGGGCATAGAATTCATGCCGTGTGCGTTATGCCGCGAGGGACCGAGGAAGGCTCCACGCTTGAGCTTTCGGACCGCGAGTTCACCGTGCTCACGAACCGGCCCGTCTCGTTTACCCTCTACAGCTCGACGACAAGGCATGACAGTCACGGCGATCTGGTCTCTTTCGACGAGTCGGAAGTCCACCGCCACGCGCCGCTAATCACCGTGCTGCGTTACGGCAAGAAGTCGCGCCAGCAGGCGGAGATCGCTATACAACTCAAGATCGAGTTCACCGAGGTAGGCACGCTTGAGCTATGGTGCGAGTCGCGCAAGACGGAACACCGATGGCGATTGCAGTTTCAATTGCGCGGCACTGAGCCTCAGGATGAGGCGGCTGAGGAAGAGAGCGAAGCGGAGACCGAGACGATCATCCCCGAAGAGGCGATCAAGGCCGCCTGTCAACTCGTCCGCTCGACGTTCGGGAGACCGCAGGGCGAAACCCTCGGCGAGCAGGTCACGCCCGAATCGCTCGTCAGCAGGCTTGAGTCCGCGCTCGGATACGGGAAGGACGGCTGGCCGATGGCCGTCATCCGCAAGCTCTGTGATGAGACTCTTGATGTCGGCGAGGGGCGCAAGAAGAGCGCGCGGTATGAGGCTCGGTGGCTGAACCTGTTCGGCTTCTGTCTGCGCCCCGGTTTCGGCGCTGCGGCGGATGACTGGCGGATGACGCTGGCGCGCAAGGTCTATTTTGCCGGTCTTATTTTTCCGAAGGACATACAGTGCCAGGTGGAATGGCTCGTTTTATGGCGGAGGGTAGCGGGCGGGCTAAACGCGGGTCAGCAGCTCGATCTCTACCAGAGCTTCGCGCCGACGCTCGGTCTGGGCAAAAAGAGAATCGCAGGGAGACTGAATACGCAGATCGAGTATGAGGGCTGGCGGCTGCTTGCGAGCCTTGAGCATCTGCCTGCTTCAATAAGAGTCGCTGCGGGCAAGACGCTTCTCGAAAAGATCAAAGAGAAGCCTGAGAACAAGGGCTACCTGTGGTCGCTCGGTCGTCTCGGGGCGCGAATCCCGTTTTATGGACCGCTCAATTGCGTTGTGGCAGAAGAGACGGCTGCCGAATGGCTGCGGGCATTACTCAATCTGCCCGAGATCACGTCGGAGGTGGCGTCATCCGTCGTGCAGCTTGGAGCGCGCACCGGCGACCGGGAGCGCGATATCGATGATGCTTTGAGAGATCACGCCGTTCGGAAGCTCGCGCAATCAGGGGTGGCCGACGACCTGATCGAGAAACTACGCGTCTATGTCCCGCCGGCCCGCGCCGACGCGCTTCGCATCTTTGGCGAATCTTTGCCGGAGGGCCTCCGGCTCGTGGTTTAAATAATTCACAACATAAGAAAGTTAACCGCTGTTATCGATCTGCTTGTTTTGCGCGCACGATCTCGACAGAGCAGCTCGCCCGCGCCGCCACAGCCGACGACACGCTGCCCAGAAAGAGCCGCTCGATTCGCCTGAGCCCTCGCGCGCCAACGAAGATAGAGTCTGCGCCCCACTCCTCGGCTTCTCTGATGAGCACGCGATTCGCTTCACCGTCTCTGATCACGGACGAGACCTCAAGCCCTTTCCGGCGCAGCTTCTCGGTCGCCGCGTCGATCATCTTGCGAATCCATGTCTCTTCGCTCTCGTCGCCGCTCTCGACCCACCTGAGAGAGGTTGAAATCATAAGATCGAGAACGGTGATCAAGCGAGCCTGAGCGCCGGCGGGCCACTCGCGCCCGGCTACCGTATCGAGCGCCGCTTCGGACCCGGGCGAGCCGTCCACACCGAGCAGGACACGCAAGGGCGCGTCCTGCTCGCGCGCGCGACCGCGCCCTATACGAACCGAGCAGCGCGCTTTGTCGGCGACCTTTTGAGATACGCTTCCGAGAAGGAACCGGCCAGGGGCGGAGCGCCCGTGCGTGCCGACTAATATCAGGTCCGCATCCCACTCATCTGCCTTCTTTATGATCGCCCAGGCGGGCGAATCGCCAACCGCTTCGGCATGCAGGGTCCAGTCTGGAAACCCGTCCTGAAGTTTCCGGCTCGCTTCGAGCGCCATCTTTCGGGCCTGCTCTACTGCGTCGTCTGCCTTTTTTCTCATCTCGCGCGCCCTTGCCAGGACCTTTTTGTCGATTGCCGTTTCGGCCTGTTCATACTCTTCGGGCGAGATGGGCGGCACGAATACATCGGCCGCTGAAAGGATCATCGCTTCAGCCCCGCGCGGAAGCCCTGCCCTCTGCAAATCATTAATCGCCTTATCGGCATATTCCGAACCGTCATAAGCAATCAGTACTTTCATCTCTATCCCCCTCGATATAGTTTTCGGGCGATTCCCGGTAGACGTATATCTGTCTTCAGGTATATGCTCGTTTATCCTGTCCTATGCTAATACGGAGAAACCACTATGAATTTTATTGATCGTGTTGCTCATCGGCCAGGAAAGTTTTGCGCTGTGGTGAGATTTTATCTTGACGCATTCCCCGGCGTGCGCCTGCAAGTATCGCGTCGCGGTCTGTTTGTGGGCTTGATCCTGGCGCTGGTCCTCGTAGCGGCCTCGCGTGCCCTGATCGATCTCTCGGATGCGAGCGGGCAGCAGCGACAGCCCGAAAGCCTATCCGCCTCAGAGTTCTCGCGCCTGATCCGCGACCTGTCTGAAGAAGGCGGTTACTTCCGCTCGGACAATTTCACGTCAAACGAGACCTCGTACCTGCACATAGTCGATAAGCTCAAACAGTTCGGCGCGACGGGCGGGGCCTACATAGGCGTCGGGCCGGAACAGAATTTTACTTACATTGCGAAGGTGCGCCCGCGGATCGCATTCATCGTCGACATCCGCCGGCAGGCGATAATCCAGCACCTGATGTACAAGGCGGTTTTTCATCTCTCGCCCGACCGCGTGCAGTTTCTTTCCCGCCTGGTGAGCAAGCCCCTGCCTAAGGGAAAGATCCCGGCAAGCGACGCTCCGATCAATGAGATACTCAGCTTCTTCAGCCAGATTCCCGGAGATGAGCCGACCTTCAAGGCACACCTCGCCGCTATCAGTAAAGTGATACAGGAGGACTTCAAGTTCCCGCTCTCGCAACAGGACCAGGCGAGCCTCGAATACATATGTCAGAGCTTCCGGGGCGACGGGCTGGAGATTTCATACCAGATGGATGGGTACAGGGGCGGCAATTTCCCCACGCTCAAAGAGATCATCGCGGAGACCGACCTGAGCGGCAAGCAGGGCAGTTTTCTCGCCTCCACGTCGGACTATGATTTTGTGCGGGGCCTGCATCGCAAGAACATGATCATCCCGGTCGTAGGCGATTTCGGCGGCAAGAAGGCGCTTGCGGCGGTGGGCGATTACCTGCGCAAGAGCGGCTTTACCGTCACGGCCTTCTACACGTCCAATGTGGAGCAGTATCTTTTCAGCGGCGATACTTTTGCGGCCTTTGCAAA
>DASTET010000945.1:0-5955 GCA_035709445.1 Blastocatellia bacterium
AACAGCCAGGGCCGGGCCTGCTCCAAAGATTGAAGGCTCGTGGGAGGGTGCGCTCGACGTCTGCGGGACCACGCTCAGACTCGTTGTGAAAATCGCGAAGGCGGCTGACGGAGGTCTTACGGCGACGCTCGACAGCCCGGACCAGGGAAGATCGGACATGCCCGTTACCTCAATCGCCGCCACGGAAACCGATGTCCGCTTCGATCTGAAGTACTTCGGCGCTTACTTTGAGGGGAAGCTGAACAAGGAGCTGTCAGAGATGACCGGGAATTGGTATCAGGGCGGCGCGTCGATCCCGCTCGTACTCAAAAAAGCCAAATGAGCATGAGGCAGAAAGAATGGACAGGGTTTACAGGATCGTTCGGCGTTGTCGGGTAAGAGTCGTTCTTCTAATCTGTAAATCCTGTCCAATTCTTCTGCGTTTCGGTCTGGTATTGATCATATTTGCAGCCGGTGTCGCCCGCAATCTTTCGGAAGAAGTCTCACCGAACGTGGTCCGAATCGCGGTGGTCGGCTTGCTGGGCAATGCCGGCGCCTCAACCGAAACGACGATCTCCGCATCGCTCGCGCCCGATAAGCGCGCGAGGATCATCGATCAAGCGCAGCTTCGGCCCGCCCTCGCCGCAATCGGCTACGACGGCTCTATAAATATGACGACCGAAGATGCCCGTCGGTTGGGGACGGCTATTGGCTGCGATTTTTTTATCACCGGCAAGGCTGAAGTGATAGCCCGGAGCGAGCGTGAAGGCGAGACTCACCAGGAGTCAATCATCGGCGTGATGATGGTAGATGGTCGCAGCGGCGCGCTCTCGCTGTTCGACTTCGTAAACGAAAAAGCGGCGACCGCCGAGCAGGCTATCGAAAAGTCGAAGGCCGCCATAAAGGCTCGCGCCGCCGATTATATCAACCGCCTGATCGATATTCGCGCCGCGCAGTCCGCTCCCCCTCGCCAACCGGCGACCTCGAACGACGAGCGAATTGAAGACCTGCCCGACTCCGAATCGCCTCTGGCAGCCGGTTTCAAGCCGCCTGAGTTCATCAATCGAGTAAAGCCGGAGTACACATCGCAGGCGGAGCTGGCCGACATCAGCGCAACCGTCGAAGCGCGCGCGCTATTCAAATCAGACGGTCAGGTAGGCGATATAGAGATATTCAGATGGGCCGGCTTCGGGCTTGATGAATCAGCCGTGAGCGCAATACGCAAGCTGCAATTCAAGCCTGCCACGCGAGACGGTCGCCCGGTCAGCGTCCGCGCCACGGTCCGCTACAACTTCCGACGTGTTCAAGCGAAAGAGTGAGAAGTGAAAAGTGACTCCAAAGCCCGATTAATCGGGCTTGCCGAAGGCATATAGGCCAGCGCTTTTAGCGCTGGTTCTAGCTTACCACAATCAGGCTTTAGCCCTGTGGCTAAAGCCTCGCGGATAAGGACGCTGAAGCGCCCTCATCCGCATGGCTCTTTTATAACCAGCCGTAAAACGGCTGGCCTATAGCCCTGCGGGCAAGCCCGATAAATCGGGCTGAGGAGTTACTTTCACTTTTCACTTCCCCCCTGCTGCTGTCGCATAGCTTTAAGCTCGGCCAGTTTCACTTCGGCGAGCTTTCTGAGCGATTTTTCCCATCTCTTGCGGAAGGGTCTGAGCGCGCTCACGATGGCATCGGCCACTGCGAGGTTGCGAAACCATTTCTTGTTGGCCGGTATTATGTGCCACGGGGCGACGGCGGTCGTACAGCGAGTGAGCGCCTCTTCATAGGCTTGAATGTACTTATCCCAGTGCTCGCGCTCGCGCCAGTCGCCAACCGAAAGCTTCCAGGCTTTTTCCGTATCCAGCTCGCGCGCTTCGAGCCGCTTCTTCTGCTCTTCCGAGCTGATGTGAAGGAAGAACTTTAGGACTATCGTGCCGCTGTCGAATAGCAGTTGCTCGAAGTCGTTTATGTGTTCATAGCGGCTGCTCCAGACTTCTTTCGGAACAAGGTCATGCACACGGACTACAACGACATCTTCGTAATGTGAGCGGTTGAAAATGGTAAGCATCCCGCGACGCGGGACTACGCGGTGCACGCGCCACAGAAAGTCATGCTCTCTCTCTTCTTCAGTAGGGACCTTGAACGATTCGACCCGGCATCCTTGCGGGTTGACCTGCGACATCACCCGCTTGATGGTGCCGTCTTTGCCGCTCGTGTCCATGCCCTGAAGGATTATCAGCACGCCATTCTGGCGCGCAGCGTAGAGCAGGTCCTGAAGATCGCCCAGCTCCAGGCTGTATTCCGTCAGCAGGCTGGCCGCCTGGTCCTGGGTGATCCCCGCGGTCGAGTCCGGATCATACTTGTCTAGATCGACTTTTTCGCCCGGCTTCACCTTTATCGCTAATTTCATGGCCTCAGCTCTCCTATCTTTATGTCTGCTGCTCGATTCGTTTAAAGAATTGCTCGACTCCCGTCTTCGTCACCCCCCGCGTTCCCTCAGCAGAGCTTACGCTTGCGGCGGCTGCGGCCTGTCCGTAACGGCAGGCCCGCTGAAGATCATCGCCCCGCACCCATCGCGCCAGAGTGAACCCCGCATGCATCGCATCTCCCGCGCCAAGGGTCGAATAGAGATGGGCGACGCTTGCGGCCCGCACTGTGATTGCCTCGCCTCCTCTTTCGCGCGCGCTGCATCCGCCGGCGTCGGTCACTATAAGCGTCCCTGCAAAACCGCGCCATAACTCGCCCGCGACCGAGCCATGCTCTGCGCTGTTGATCTTGATCACGTCGGGTTGAAACGGCGAAGCGAGGCACCGCGCGAGCGCCTCCTTTTCCGTGTCGACCGAGATTATTCGGGTGCGGCTTCGCACCTGCTCGATGAGGCTCGCGTAGAGCTCAGAAGCCATCCTCCTTCGGGGCTCGATCACCGGCGGGCTGCCCGCAAGCAACAACAGGTCGGTCGATATCTCTCGCACAAACTCCATAGCGATGTCGAGCGCCTGCGCTTCCCATAGCGCGCGCGGGCTTATATTGAACTCTACGCGCGCGTCGCGGTCCGTCGCCGGGTCGGTAAGGTCTATGCAGAATCGCGCGGCGGCAGGGACGATGACCGGTCTTATGCTCACGCGACCGAGCGCCTCCTTCTGTAGCTCGTGTATATAACGACCCTCAGCCGAGTCCGGGCGAAAAACGATAAGCTCTACCACGGCGCGATCATCTTCATCGAGCAGCTTATCCATAACGCGGGCCACGTTGGTGGCCTTGCCGCCCGCATAGACGCTTGCCGCAAACGGCCTGAGCTTGGCCCCGCTTCGTATCGTCACCGTAGAGGCGTCTCCACGCAGATAGCCTTCTTCCTCATCGCGCCGTATGTGATAGATCGTGTCGGCGCAGGGGGCGAATTCAAGTATGGTGATCTTCATCTTGCAAAAGTCTATGCGCGTGGCCGAGCGTCTGCGAGAGTAGCATCTCCTCATCGGCTGGCGCGCTCATTGTATCGACGGCGATCACCCGCGACTCTGAAGACCCGGTCGGTCGCCACCGGTCGAGCATTCGCGGCGAGCTGAACCCTGCGAATACGTCGATGCAGGGCACGCCGAGCGCCGCCGCTATGTGCTGCCCCGCCGAATCGTAGCCTATGTAGAGATCGCTCTGCCCGATCATCCCGGCCAGAAGCCCTATTCGCCCGCGACAGACCAGCAGGTCCGCGCCTGAAAGACGGCCTTCATTGAGCAATCTCTTCATGCTGTCTTGATCGGCTTCGATAGCCCGAGCGCTGCGATTTGCGGCCAGCGTATGACGCACGATGCTGTCTGCGCGCTCGGCCTCTTCTTCGCCGAATCCCTTGTCGAGCACGATGATGGCGCCATCGCGAATCAAGCTGCTGACCAAAGCTCTTTCAAAAAGCTCGCCTGCCCGCTTCAAAGGGTTCCCGCCGACGCCGAGGTTGATCGCGACAACGGGGCGTTCGCCCGTTTTATTCAATTGCCTGCGGATATCGGCTGCAATGTCGAGGTCATCGCGGCCCAGGCTGAGATGCGGGAGTACCGGCTGCTCGCTTCCGAAGACCTCGTCCAGCCATGCAGAGGCGAGCTGAGCAAGCGAACGATCTGTGGTCCCGCCGTACTCACGGCTCGGAAAGAATATATACTCGCCGGGCGAAGTGACGGGCAAAAGCCCAAGCTGCGTCAGGCGGCTGTCGGGATCGACCACGAGGGTCTCGCCTCGTGGCGCGTCTTCGATCAGCTCGCTCGCTACCCTCAGCAGATCGAGCCAGTTGTTCAATCTCTCGATAACCGTGCCCGCGCGCCGGTACTCGACCTGCGGGAACCGAATGCGAGGGTCGCCTCCGAAAAGCTCGGCGGCCTTCCCGCCGCCGATGAGCGCGATCTCCGCATCGGGAAACTCACGCTTCATGCGCTCGATGATCACGCTGGTTATCGCCGCGTCGGCGCCGATGGTCACTCTTGAGAGCACGATCACACGCCTGACGGCGCGCGCGCGGCCCTGCGGCAGGTCGAGCTTTTCAACGCGCCGGAGCTTTTCGGCCCGGGCTATCAAATCTTCTTCGCTCTCCACCCCGAACCTTGCGAGCGCTCGATCGATTGCGCGGCCGCGATCAGACCTGCGACATCGGTCGATCAATTGCGCGAGCAGCCGATTATAGATATCGACCGATGCCGGGTCGAACGAATCGGCCAGCCGCTCGACCAGCGACGTAAAGATGGCTCTGGAAGCCTGTTTTGCGGTCTGGCCGTCATCGGACAGCGCCATCTCTACGAGCGCGTCGACCGGCCCGCGCAGGTATTGGCCCGTCTCGTAGAACCGGCTCGAGAAACTTGACGCGAGGCGCTCGGCTATGTTCGGCGTTGAAACCTCTTTCGATTTACCGGTATCCATACAGGTCAGGGGGTGATTATCCCATGCAACCCCACGCGCGACCAATTGCCGATTGCTTGAAATGAGCATTGCGATGAAGTAGTATCCGGCGGAAGAAGCCAGAAGCCAGAAGTCAGAAGTCAGAAGGCGGTCGATGCTAATTTCGGTACTCTTAACTCGCTTTTACGAGATATGATGCGTAAGATTCTGGCTTCTGACTTCTGGCTTCTCAGGAGGGCGAGCGATGCGACTGGGATTGAATTTTGGTTACTGGGGATCAGGCCTGTCTGAGAACATAGCGCTCGCGCAGGAGGCCGAGCGGCTCGGCTATCACTCGTTGTGGACGGCAGAGGCTTACGGCTCGGACGCGGTAACACCGCTCGTCTGGCTTGCGGCAAAGACCGAGCGCATCAACGTCGGCACGGCGATAATGCAGATGCCCGCGCGCACCCCGGCGATGACCGCGATGACTGCGGCGACCATCGATTTTCTTACGGGTGGGCGCATGCTGCTCGGTCTCGGAGCGAGCGGCCCCCAGGTTGTCGAAGGGTGGCACGGCGTCCTCTACGGCAAGCTGCTCAAGCGGACGCGCGAGTATGTCGAGATTGTGAGGATGATTCTCAAGCGTGAACGCCCGCTCGAATACCACGGCGAGTATTACGACATACCGGTGAGCGGCGGTACGGGGCTCGGCAAGCCGCTAAAGCTCATAGTCCATCCGCTGCGCGCGGACATCCCTATTTATATTGCGGCAATCGGGCCAAAAAACGTGGCGCTCGCGGCCGAGATAGCCGACGGATGGCTGCCGGTCTTCTATTCGCCGCATCGCGCGAATGTGTTTCGCGAGTCGCTCGAAGAAGGGTTCGCCCGTCGCTCGACGGGACGCGAGGGCTTCGACATCGCGCCGACGGTGAGCATCGTGTTGGGCGATGATGTGGACGCTTGCCGGGCGCAGGTAAAACCGCACCTCGCGCTCTACATCGGGGGGATGGGCGCGCGCGGCAAGAATTTCTACAACGATCTCGCCCGCCGCTACGGCTACGAGGAAGCGGCGGCACGGATTCAAGACCTTTACCTTTCGGGCAAGAAAGCAGAGGCGATACAGGCCGTCCCAGA
>DASTET010000946.1:0-4637 GCA_035709445.1 Blastocatellia bacterium
TATTGATGCGAGGTTTGCTCGTTGTGCTGGTTTTGGTCTTTGCCGGGCTGCTCGCGCTCGGGCTCTGGCCCACTCAGGCGGACGCTCTCGTCGACGAAGGGACCGCCGGGGTAGGGATTGGCGGCGGCGGGCTCAAACGCCGCTTCCCTAATATGATAGTTCCGACTGATAACCCCATCCCCGAAAATCCGGCGACGGATAAGAGGGTCGCGCTCGGACGGCTGCTCTTCTTCGACCCGGTGCTGTCGGGCAGTAACGACATATCGTGCGCGACCTGTCATCATCCCGACCTTGGGCTGAGCGATGGCCGAGGGCTCTCGATGGGCAAGGGCGGTCGCGGGATAGGGCCCGAACGCGAGATGGGCGCGGCGATCAAGCGCGGCGCTCCTTCGATATGGAACGCCGCCTTCAATCACATGCAGTTCTGGGATGGCCGGGCGCCCGATCTCGAAGAGCAGGCGAAAGGGCCTATCACGAGTGAAATCGAGATGGCTGAAAATCCCGAAACGCTCGTCAAAGAGCTAAAGGCGATCCCCGAATATGTCGAGCGATTCGATGCCGCGTTCGGCGGGCAGAACGGGTCCGCCGTCAGCCTCGATAACGTTGTTAAAGCCATTGCCTCTTTCGAGCGAACGCTGACGGCCAATAATACGCCGTTCGACCGCTTCGTAAACGGAGAGCGAAACGCGCTCACCCCGGCGCAGTATCGCGGCTTCAACCTGTTTCGCTCGGGCAAGACCCGCTGCTTCGAGTGCCACGGGCTGCCGACCTTTGCAAACCCCGATTTCAAGATCATAGGCGTGCCCGACCTCAACCCGAACGAGCCGGATTTCGGGCGGTTCGATGTAACGAAAGGCGAAGGCAACAAGCGCGCCTTCAAGGTGCCGACGCTGCGCAACGTGGCGCTCAACCCGCCTTACATGCACAACGGGCGGTTCAAGTCCCTCGAAGAGGTCATAGATTTTTACGCGGCGGGCGGCGGCCCCGGCGTCGGGTTTGACACGCCGCACATCGATGACAAGATGCGCGCCTACTCTATCACGCCTGAAGAGAAAGCCGACCTGATCGCTTTTCTCTTCGCCCTGACCGATGAATCGAACCTCCCCGAATTTCCTGACCGCGTGCCTTCCGGGCTTCAGGTAGTGCCGCGTCTCGACAACCCGGCGCGCTCGCTCATCGCAAAGCAGAACACAGGCGCTCCCGCCGAAGATGTGGGAGAGCGACCGCCTCAGACGATAGCGGTAAAGCCGGGCGAATCGATTCAATCCGCCGTCAACCGCGCCCGTCCCGGCGATACTATCGAAGTCCTGCCGGGCACCTATCACGAAGAGGTGCGGATCGATATAAACAACATAACGCTTCGCGGGCTGAAGACGGCCGACGGCAGCAGCAGACCGGTGCTCGACGGCAGGAAGACGCTTTCGGACGCGATCATTGCGACGGGCGATAATTTTCACATAGAAGGCTTCGAGGTGCGCCACTATATCGCTAACGGCGTGGTAGTGCAGAACGCACACGGGCCGGTCTTCCGCGATCTTATAATCGACGACACGGGTCTCTACGGCACCTATCCCGTAAGCTGCACCGGCGTCACGATAGAGAATGTCACGGCGACCCGTATAGCCGACGCCGCGATATACGTCGGCCAATCGCGCGACATCGTGGTCCGCAATTGTGAGGCGCACAGCAACGTGACCGGCATAGAGATAGAAAACTCGGTCAACGCCGTAGTCGAAAACAACTATGTCCATAACAACACGGGCGGGATACTGGTCTTCGTGCTTCCGAACAACCCCTCGAAGGTCGGGCGCAATTGCAAGGTCGTAAACAACCGCGTCATCGAGAACAACCTCCCGAATTTTGGGAATCCCAACTCGATCGTGGGCAAGGTCCCGCCCGGCGGCGGCATCCTCGTGATGGCGGCTGACGAGACCGAAGTCACCGGCAACGAGATTCGCGGCAACAACTCGTACGGGGTGTCGGTCGTGAGCCTTACGATAGTCTTTCCGAAAGGGACGCAGTTCGATGTCGGCCCGACGCCGGAAAATAACTGGATTCACGACAATATCTATTCCGACAACGGGCGGCAGCCTGCCGAATCGATCACAAAGTCGGGGCTCACGGGGGCCGACCTGTTATGGGATTTGACCGGCTGGTCGAACCGATGGCAGGAGTCGAGCGCGACCCGCGCCACCCCGGTCTTGAACGCGAGCTGGCCCGCGGTTGCTCGCCGCGCGTACTGGCGCGTGCTCCAGCTTGCGCAGGAGTACCTGTAATCTCAAATCTCAATTCTCAAATTTGAGATTTGAGACGGGAGAGAGAGCGTGACAGCCGTTGAAGCCCAGATAGTCAAAGAGAGCGCCGAGGAATCGGTCTTCGCCGCGAGCCTGCCCGCCCAGTGCCTCGCCGAGTACATAGGCGCTTTCATCATCCTGATGGTAGGCGACGGGGCGGTCGCGGTCGCCGTGCTCGTGGGCGGGATAGATAACTGGGGAGTGGCGATGGCGTGGGGGCTTGCGGTCGCCTTCGCGATATTTGTTGGAGCACCCGTGTCGGGCGCGCACTTCAACCCGGCGGTCACCATAGCGATGGCGGTCTTCAGAGGTTTCCCCACGGCCAGGGTATTGCCTTTCGTGCTGAGCCAGGCTGCGGGCGCATTCACCGCCGCCGCGTGCGTCTACTGGATGTGGCGCGGGTTCTGGGAGCCTGTGGCTGCCAGGCTTGGTGTCGAGGTGGGCGCGGCGGGCAGCCAGAAGCTAATGATGGTCTTCTCCTGTTTTTATCCCAATCCGGGCGGAGTCGGAGTCGATGAAAAGGCGATGGCGATGATAGGCACGGGCGGCGCGTTTTTTGTAGAGGCCGTACTGACCGCCTTTTTGCTGCTGATGATCTTCGCGCTGACCGAGCCTCGAAGCACGGCGCTCCCGCAGTCGGGGCTCGGCCCGGTGCTCATAGGGTTGACGGTCACGGCCATAGTCGTCATAGGCGGGCCTCTCACGATGGACGCGGTAAACCCTGTGCGCGATTTCGGGCCGCGTCTCTTCGCATACCTGATCGGATATGGCGAGATAGCGTTTCCCGGTCCCCGAGGAAACGAATGGTGGCTCTACATCATCGCCCCCATCACGGGCGGGCTTGCGGGCGCGGGCGTCTATACCTTCCTCGTACGGCGGCATCTGCCGAAAGCCGCAACCGAATCGTCATAGGCTAAATCTTGAAGAGTTTGTCGAACGCGGCGCGCGGGTCCTTCGATGAGGCAGGGGCAGTCGTGGTCTCGCGCTCGATCGTCTTGCGTGGCTCAAAAAGCTGGCACTCGTTTCGGACATCTTTTTTAGCTATTCGCTCTGTTATCGGTTTTCGACATTGAAAACGCGCGCCAGGGTCGAAGCTCACGCAGTTCTTGCAAGTGTGCAGGTCGCTTTTGCACTTGGGACACTCGGCGTCAATGCTTATACCACCCACCTCTATATTGATCTGAGTGCCGCACAGGTTGCATCTGGTGACCTCGCGGAATGCGGGCATCTTTGGCGAGCGCACGTCGCTCTTTTGCGGAGTAGAAGGTCGCGGCTTTTGATCCCGCTCCTCATCCTGATAGCCGCGCTGTTTGTATTTCCTTTCCATAGAACCTCTCTTCTTATCGACAGCTCACACCTTACAGTTTTGCCTGGAACTTTTCTCGGTCAGGTTTAGTTGAAGCAATTCTCTTGCCGGTACCCTTTCGGTAAAGGGCCAGGAATTCTAACCAATCAGAACCTGGTATAGGGATTTCCAAGACTGATAATTGACTGCTTTGTTATACAACATCATTCGCCACTATTCAACAGGAATAAGCACAGATGTAAAAAAGACCGTCTTTAAGGCCCGGTTATGTCGAGGAAATAAAGGGCTGGTCTTACGAAACGGAGCTGGATTAATATTGCGCTGACAATCAGGCGGGCGAGAGGAGTGATCTGCAAACGGAAATGACTATAGTCCAGGTGCTCGATGAACTGAAATCGCTCGGCACAGAGCAGAACCGTAGGATCACAAAACGCCACGGCGTGAGTGATAACCTGTTCGGTGTCAGCTTTGCTGACCTTGGTAAGCTACAAAAGAAGATCAAGGTAGATCATGGGCTGGCGCAACAGCTCTGGGCGACCGGCAATCACGAAGCGAGATTGCTGGCGACGATGATCGCCGATCCCGCGCAGGCCGATGACAGGCTGCTCGAATCCTGGGCGAAGGATTTGGACAATTACGTGATCACCGACGCTTTCTCTAAATTCGCAGGTGAAACCGCGCTTGCACGTAAGAAGATGGAGAAGTGGACGAGATCGAATAAGGAATGGATCGGCGCAGCAGGCTGGAACCTGTTAGCCATGCTCGCTATGAGAGATAAGAGTCTCGACGACTCATACTTTGAAAGCTACCTGCCCGCCATTGAGAGGGACATTCATAAGAGCAAGAATCGTGTGCGATACTCGATGAACAATGTGCTGATCGCAATCGGATTGCGAAGCGCCGATCTGCAAAGCAAGGCCCTGCTCGCCGCGAAGAGAATCGGTGCGGTCGAAGTCGACCATGGCGAGACTGGATGCAAGACACCTGATGCGGCTGAGTATATTCTGAAGACTGCCGAGCGCCGACGTAAGGCCAGA
>DASTET010000947.1:0-8481 GCA_035709445.1 Blastocatellia bacterium
CTGCTTCTTTTTAAAGCCTCGACACCTGCGCCTGCTGCGGCCCGCTTCATCCCCGGCGGCATAAGCGATGCACTGTGCGAAATCGAGAGAAAGGAGCAGATCATGAAGAGTAAAAGAATAATCGCTGTTATAGCGGCAATCATACTCGGAGTCGCAATCATAATGCCCGCTGAGCAGGGCCGCGTAGCCGCGCAATCAAATGTCGGACTGGCCCCGATATTAACGTTTGAAGGCGTTGTTGAAAATGTCGACATGGCGGTGAGCCAGGAGTTTCCTACCTTTACCCTCTCTCTGCCAGACAACAGTAAGGTCACGATTATAACTGGCCCTTACTACTACCTGCTCGACAGCGGGTTCGAGATCAGGGTGGGCGACCGTCTATCGGTGCGGGCTTTTCTTTCGCTATGGTACGAGAACACCTATGTAGCTGTGGAGATTACCAACCTTTCGACGGGCGAGACGCTGGTCTTGCGCGACGCGGCTGGCAGACCGCTCTGGACAAATCAAGGCGGGCCCGGCAACGGCGGGATGGGCAACTGCCACGGATGTGGCGGCGGTCCCGTCAACATAGCTACATTCGAGGGGATTGTTGTAAGCGTCGATATGGCGTGCAGCCAGCAATATCCATCATTCACTCTGGCCCTGGCCGACGGCAGCAAGATCATCGTCATGACCGGGCCTTATCACTACCTTGTCGAGAGCGGCTTTGTCATCACGGTCGGCGACCGGGTGACGGTCAGGGCTTTGCGGTCGCTGTGGCCGGACAACACCTACACAGCGGTCGAAATCACGAATCTGACGACAGGCGCAACCATCACGATGCGGACCGATGACGGCAAGCCGCTGTGGATGGGACAGGGCGGGCCGGGCGGCCCCGGGGGCAGGATGGGCGATTGCTCCGGGTGGATTCCGCCGAACGGAGGTTCCGTAAACATAGTGACGCTCGAAGGCACGGTGCTGAGCCTTGATATGGCAGCGGGCCAGGAGTTCCCTACCTTCACGCTGTCGCTTCCCGGCGTTGGAGTGGTCACGATAGTCACCGGCCCGTATTACTTCCTGCTCGACAGCGGGTTCGACATCGCTGTGGGCGACCGCCTCTCGGTACGAGCCTTCGAGTCGGCCTGGTACGAAGATACCTACGTGGCCGTCGAGCTGAAGAACCTGACCACAGGCGAGACGCTTGTTCTGCGTGACGCGAGCGGACAACCGGTCTGGCCGCGCAGCCAGCAACACGCCGATAGAGGTCAGGGATACGGCGGCGGTGCGGCGTGGTTTGAGGTGGACTCCGCCAGCCTTAGCACTATCAAGGGTCCCGTTCGGGACATGAATACAGGAATAGGCGAAGGGTATGCCTCCTATACCGTGGTCAAGAGCGGCAACAGGTTCACCATACTGGCCGGGCCGTACCGCTTCATGCTTGAAAACAGCTTTGAGGTAAGAGAAGGCCACCGCATAAAGGTGCGCGCCTACAGGTTGACCCGGTTCGATAACCTCTATGTTGCAGTATCGATCAAGAACCTGGCGACAGGAAAGTCGTTGACCTTGCGCGATGAAAACGGAAACCCCCTCTGGAACAACCGCAGGCCGTGAGATCAGAAAAGGAGATCGTCATGAAGAGAACAAGCATTGTTAGAGTCGCACTCGTTTTGGCCTTCACGGTCTTTCTGGCTACGCCCATCGTCGACGCCCAGAAGGGAGCGCGACAGGGTAAAGGGCAGCCGAGGTACGATCCGGCCACCGAAGTTACGCTGGGGGCGACCGTTGAAGAAGTGAAGCAGATCGCCGACAGGCGCAGAGGCCCCGGCACTCACCTTGTTGTAAGGACCGATGCAGGGGTGCTTGAAGTGCACGTCGGCCCTTCATCCTTTCTGGCCGCCAGGAAATTCTCATTCGAGAAGGGCGACCAGGTCCTTATAACAGGCTCGAAGATCATGTATGGAGGTGCTGAGGCCCTGATTGCCCGCGAGATAAAGAAGGGCGATAGCACTCTGGTCCTGCGCGACGAAAAGGGCTTCCCCCTCTGGTCCGGGCGCAATCCCTGATAGAGAATCTGGTCCCCTCAGATCGATGGAGAACGAAGCATAAACGCACACAAGACCAGGCAAACGCCCGGTCTTGTGTGGCGAAAGAAGGAGAAAAAGAGATGAAGAACAGGAGATCATTCGCAAGTCTTATAGTAGCTCTTGCCTGCGTATTCATGTCCCTCCCGACTTTGATTTCAAGGGATGGAAATGTATTTGCGGAGGAGGGCATAAACGATGCAGCCTTCGTGTCGCAATCGGTGCCTGCGACTATGACCGCAGGGCAATCCTACATGGTCACGATAAAAATGAGAAACATCGGCACATCCACCTGGTCGAGGGGTTCGGGCTACAAACTCGGATCGAAAAACCCCACATTTAACATGACGTGGGGGATAAATCGCGTGAGCCTGCCTATGGGCAGCGCGATAACGCCCGGTAAGGAGGTGGTCTTCAGCTTCGAGGTCGTAGCGCCATCAAGCTCAGGGCTTTACGATTTTCAATGGCAGATGGTCCGCGAATCGAGGGAGAGCAGCGAGCCGATCTTTTTCGGGCAGTTGACGACTAACATCAGGGTGAATGTAACCGGAGGCGGGGGCGGCCCCTATGACGCTCAATTCGTCTCTCAAACGGTGGTCACGCCCATGGTCGTCGATCAGACCTATAGCGTCTCGATCACGATGAGAAACATAGGCACGACCGAGTGGACGACCGCCGCCGCCTGCAAGCTCGCGTCGCAGAATCCGCCGATGAACACCACCTGGGGATTGGGCGAAGTCGCGCTGTCAGGCCCGGTCGCGCCGGGCGCTGATATCACCTTTACTTTCGATGTCACCGCTCCTTCCGTTGCGGGCATATACGATTTCCAGTGGCAGATGTACAAGGAGGGATACGGCTTCTTCGGTCAGATCAGCTCGAACATCATAGTAAACGTCGGCACAGGCAGCGCCGGCGCAAATGACGCTGCATTCATATCTCAGACCGCGCCGACAGAGGTTACCGTGGGACGGGAGTTCGGCGTAACGATTACCTTGAAGAACACTGGCACAAATGAGTGGACGGCGGCCAGCGGCTACCGCCTCGCAACGCAGAACCCTCCCGACAACACTACCTGGGGAATCAACAGAGTGCTCCTTCCGGCGGCGGTCCCTGTCGACACTGAAGTGACCTTCGCTTTCAACCTGACAGCGCCTACAGCTCCGGGCGTCTATAATCTCCAATGGCAGATGATTCAGGAAGGGGTCGGGCTCTTTGGAACAGCGACAACTAACATACCGATCACCGTCAGCCCGGAGACGGTCGGAGATGAAGGATACGGCAACAACCTGGCCGTGCCGACCGTATTTGCGGAAGCGCACGGGATCACAGGTCTTCCGACCGCTCAGGACACGGGGCTGAGGCCACGTCCCGAGGAAACAAACCCCACCATGCCCTATTTCGACACGAACTACGTCTACTTCAAAAACGGCGTCGCCTTTTATCCTCAGCAAGCGCCGAGCACGTGGCAGGCCGATTGGGCCGATGGCGTCGCAGGCGGCGAGCGGGTAGTGGTCAACTGGTCTGACAACCTGCTCAATACAAGCTGGATGGCAAACTCGGTTATCCGCGTCGAAAACATCATGTACATATCGCCCACGGATAGCACGATGATGGCCTACACTATGGGGCAGTTATACGGCCACGGGACTGGCGAGATGTGGGGGGCCGACACGACGACCTATCTCTCCAACTACAGGACCGTCTTCTCGGTCACTCCGAGGCTCAAGATTGAAAAGATCAACGGGCCGGGCGGAGTTCCGATACCGGGCGCGCCGTGCGGTTTCAACGGCGCTATCTACGAGAAGTTCGGGTTGGATGGTCCGGGCGGGTACGGCGCAGAGGTCAACGTGTCGGGCAATCTCATCTTCGGCTTCAACTGGGCGTTGAACCAGTGCTCCGCCACGACTCAGGAGAAGCTGGGATGGTGGCGGCTGACCTTCTCGCTCGACCCCGAAGCAAACTACAACATTGAAGGCACAGACTACACCGTGCCGCGCAATGTATTCTTTGACAGCCTCGACCCTGGCGATATGCTGGGAACTTTCTTCAAACCCAAGCTCGAATCCGATAGCGTGAGCGTCCTTGAGATACGTATCGGCAATACCAGGAATAAATCGCTTTCGCCTGAAAGCCAGTCGTTCGATTCAAACGGCGGCAGCGGATCGGTAAATGTGACCGTGCAGGGACACCATACCTGGACCGCCACGACCACGGATTCGTTCATAAGCATAACCAACGGCACGGGGACCGGCAGCGGGGTCGTCACCTACACGGTAGCCGAGAACTTTAGCCCAAGCCCGCGCACCGGCACCATAAGGATAGACAGCGAAACCTTTACCGTGATGCAGGGAGCAAAGTTCGCCGATGTTGGGCTGGATCATCCCTTCTTCACCGAAATCGGCAAACTCTCAGCGCGCGGCGTGACGCTCGGTTGCGACAACGGCGTCTTCTGTCCGGACGACCCGGTCGCGCGCGATCAGATGGCCGCCTTTATAATGAGGGCGCTGGGAGAGCGAAACCCGCCTCTGGCCGGACAGCAGCGATTTGCCGACGTCTTGCCAGGCAGTCCGTTCTACGGCTTCATAGACAGGATTGCCGGGCTCGGCATTACCCTCGGGTGCGGTCTCAATCAGGGCGGGCAGTTGATTTACTGCCCATCAACCCCGGTGACCAGGGAGCAGATGGCTGCCTTCCTGATCAGGTCTCTGGGAGAATTCAACCCGCCCATGCCGGAAAGTCAAAGGTACTTAGACGTGCCGCCGTCCAGCACGTTCTACAGGTTCATAGACAGGCTGGCCGTGCTTGGGATAACAAACGGGTGCGGAGGGGGAAACTACTGCCCGTCCGTGACGGTTACAAGGGGACAGATGGCCGCTTTTCTCGTAAGAGCGTTCAAGCTGTAAGCAAAGCGAATGATGCTTCGCTCATCTTAGACCCGGCCCCAAGGGGCCGGGTTTTTTCTCGATCAGCCCGGATAAATGGATGCGCTGAACGGTCGCGAGGGTTTCGCTCAGATTGATTGGAAGCGGCGGATCGATTATAACCGTGTTTGAGCCGGTTTTAGTAATTGCCCTGGCCTCGTTCTTGCTGAAACAAGGAGGAGATTATGTACTTCAAACAGTTTTACCTGGGATGTCTGGCGCACGCATCGTACCTGATAGGCTCGGAAGGCGAGGCCGCCGTCGTCGACCCGCAGCGCGACGTCGATCAGTATATCGCCAAAGCCTACGAGCATGACCTCAAGATCAAGTACGTGATCGAGACCCATCTGCACGCCGATTTCGTGAGCGGCCATCGAGAGCTCGCCGCTCGCACAGGGGCCGAGATAGTCTTCGGTCACAGAGCAGGCGCGACCTTTCCTCACCTCCCGGTAAAAGATGGCGACGAGATAAAGATAGGCAAAGTAATACTCCGAGTGCTCGAAACTCCCGGGCACACGCCCGAAAGCATTTCGATCCTCGTAATCGATACCGAGTCGTCCGAGCACCCTCAAAAGGTGCTGACCGGCGATGCGCTATTTATAGGCGATGTGGGGCGGCCCGACCTCGTCGGCTCGAAGGGATACACGGCCGAGCAGATGGCCGCCATGCTCTATGACTCGCTCCATGAAAAACTGCTAAAGCTGGACGACGACGTCGAAGTATATCCGGCCCACGGGGCGGGGTCGCTCTGCGGGCGCAACATTTCGAAGGAGACCTCTTCGACGGTGGGCGAGCAGCGGCGGTTCAACTACGCGCTCAAGCCGATGGCCAAAGACGAATTCGTTCGAATGATGACGACCGATCTTCCCGAAGCGCCCGCATATTTCCCGCGCGACGCCGAGATCAACCGGACGGGCGCGGCGGCGCTGGAAGAGATCCCGCGACCGGCAGAGCTCGCGCCCGAAGAAGTGAACAGGCTCCTGGCGCAGAGTCATATCGTGCTCGATGTGAGACCGGCGGCTGCTTACGGAGCGGGCCACATCCCCGGCGCCCTCAACATAGGGCTCGGAGGCCAGTTCGCATCCTGGGCCGGAACGATCATCGCTATCGGAACGCCGATCATCATTGTCGCCGACGAGGTTGAAAAAATAGACGAAGCGGTCATACGACTGGCTCGCGTCGGGATCGAGAGCGTCAAAGGCTTTCTCGGCGGCGGCATGTACGCCTGGGATAAGGCGGGGCTTGAAATCGCAACCGTCCCGCAGATGCCCATCGATGAGCTTCGCAGCCGCATAGATGAGAAGGCCGATTTGCAGATTGTAGATGTGCGCCGACCCGGCGAGTATAGCAACGGGCACGCGCCCGGAGCGGTCAATCTCACGCTGGCGCAACTTGAGAAAGAGGCTTCGCAGCTTGATGCCGCGCGACCGATAGCTGTCATCTGCGCGAGCGGCTTCAGGTCCTCCATAGCGACGAGCCTGCTCGAAAGAAGCGGGTTTCGCACACTGTTCAACGTCATAGGAGGGACGAACGCCTGGATCAACGCTGGCTACCCGGTCGAGGACCAGTCGGCGGCAAGCGCAAGCTGATCGATACGTCTGCTCATGCTGATAATTCCTGCAATAGACCTGAAGGGTGGTCGCTGCGTGCGGCTCGTGGAGGGGCGCGAGGCGAGCGCGAAAGTCTATGACCGCGACCCGGTCGAAACGGCTTCTCTCTACAAGCAAGAAGGCGCGCGCCTCATCCACCTGGTCGATCTCGACGGGGCTTTTCTCGGCGCGGCGAGCGATAACCTGAGGATCATCCGTCGCATCATAGAGCAGACCTCCATCCCGGTCGAGGTGGGCGGCGGGATACGCTCGCTCGCCGATATAGAGAGCCTGCTCTTCGACGTGGGCGCCCGATACGTGATAGTCGGCACGCTCGCCGTCGAGCAGCCCGATATGGTCGAGCAGGCGGTGGCCCGCTTCGGCGACCGCATTGTCGCTAGTATAGACGCGCGCGGAAGCCTGGTAGCCACGCGCGGGTGGACCGAGACGACCGAAACCGATCTATTCGCGCTCGCGCGCCGCCTGACGGAGATGGGCATCGAGCGAATAATCTACACGGACATTTCGCGCGATGGCCGGATGGAAGGCCCCAACTTCGAGATGACCAGGGAAGTGGCCCGCGCGTCGCGCGCCCGCGTGACGGCATCGGGCGGCGTCGCTTCGCTTGAAGATATAAAACAACTATGCGATCTCGAAAGCGACGGGGTCGATTCGGTGATCGTCGGCAAGGCGTTGTACGAAAACCGCTTCACCCTGAAAGAGGCCATGAGAGCCACTTTCGGGCTTGACCTGGAAAAACTGAATGCTGGCCAAGAGGATCATCCCCTGTCTTGACGTTGACCGCGGGCGGGTCGTCAAAGGAATACGCTTCGTCGATTTAATAGACGCGGGCGACCCCGTCGAGCAGGCGCGGCGCTATGACCGCGAAGGGGCCGATGAGCTTGTATTCCTGGATATCACCGCATCGAGCGACAGCCGCGAGATCGTGCGCGATATGGTTCGCCGCGTCGCCGATTCCATCTTTATCCCCTTCACCGTCGGCGGCGGAATTCGCACGGTCGAAGACATGCGAAGGATGCTGCTTGCGGGCGCGGACAAAGTCTCGATCAACACGGCGGCCATAAAGGAGCCTGAGATCATAAGGCGCGGCGCGCGCTCATTCGGGTCGCAGGCCGTCGTGGTCGCAATCGATGCGCGCCGCGCCGGGGATGCGAGGTGGGAAGTATATACGCATGGCGGGCGGACTCCGGCAGGTCTCGACGCGATAGAGTGGGCGCGACGGGCTGAAGAGCTCGGCGCGGGAGAGATACTGCTCACGAGCATGGACGCGGACGGCACGCGGGACGGCTACGACATAAAGCTCACGCGCGCGGTATCAGAGGCAGTAACCATACCGGTTATCGCGTCGGGCGGGGCGGGCAGGCTTGAGCACCTGCACGACGCGCTGGGCGAGGGCAAAGCGTCGGCGGTGCTCGCGGCTTCGATATTCCATTTCGGAGAGTTCACCATCGGCCAGGCGAAAGAGTACCTGCGCGCGCGCGGCCTCCCGGTTCGTTAAGGCGCGCCTGCCGCGTTATGCCGTTCTACCTGCCACGAAGCTGTCTCCTGTCGAGCGATAAAGAGCTTGCTGAATGGCTCCGGCGGACAAGAGTTTATTGCAACGATTGTTGCTGATTGCCTTGACAGCCTGCAACAGATGATGTATACACCGGCCACACCAAAGTTCTGGCAATTTGTCAGCGCGGCGAGCAGATCAACCGCTTCGAGGGGGGCGCGCGGAATCCGGCGATTTGAGGGATCGTCGTTTTCATGAAGCGGTCAAGGAGAGGCCAGGTGCGGCGCGATGGTTATGACAGGTGTAATGCATGGGCCATCTCGGTCGCAGGTTTGGTCTCACAGAAGGTTCACTTCATCGAAAATACAGCGACAAAGACTTCAAGCCAATATCGG
>DASTET010000948.1:0-2553 GCA_035709445.1 Blastocatellia bacterium
TGATTATGCTTCTGCTGCTATCTATAACCCGCTCGATCTTCGCGCCGACGCTCCCATATACGCATGGGACGAGAGCCCCGAGGTCCGGTCTCAAGTCTTAGAAGCATACCGAGACCGGCCTGTCTGGATAGTTGATGGGCACTCGATTACGGGGAGAGGCTTCGAGGTGGTCAAAGGCCCGCTCTCGGCGCAGGAGTTAATCGCTGAAACCGAGGCGGGCGGCAATCAATTGAGCGACGCCTCAGACAGAGCGCAATGAAGGGCGAAGCGACCGGGCCTGAAGGCATCTATCGCGGTGTTCGTGTCGCCGTCCTCGGCGCATCAGGTTTTATTGGGCGTTGGGTTGCCCGTGCTCTCTGCGGGCAGAAAGCAAACCTCTCATTAGTTGTTCGCAACAAGACAGTCGCTGAGAGGATATTTTCAGAGTACGAGATCGAAGGCGAGATCATAGAAGCGGAGCTCGGGGACCACGATACGGTAAGGAGACTGTTTCGGGCCGCGAGGCCATCGATAACATTCAACCTTGCAGGGTACGGCGTCGACAGCGATGAGCGCGATGAAGCGAGCGCCTATCGAATCAATGTGCGGCTTGTGGAGTCTGTCTGTAAATCTGTAGCCGGAGAGAGAGACCCTGACTGGGCAAGGCAGCAGATAGTTCACGTCGGCTCCGCGTTAGAGTACGGAACGATAAGCGGCAACCTTTCAGATGATTCTGCCCCCAATCCGACGACCGTTTACGGAAAGACGAAGCTGGCCGGAACCTGTTCGCTTGCGCGGTTGTGTAAAGACCTTGAGATCAGGAGCATAACTGCAAGGTTATTTACCGTCTATGGTCCCGGTGAGCACCGGGGCCGGCTGTTGCCTTCGCTTATAGAAGCATCCAGGTCGAAAGAGAGCTTGAGATTGACGGCGGGGCTTCAAAGAAGGGATTTCACTTATGTTGAAGATGTAGCCGAAGGACTGCTCCGGCTGGGTCTGACAAAGGCAGGCGCGGGCGAGATAGTGAACCTGGCGACAGGACGGCTGACTTCGGTCCGTGACTTCGCCGAAACGGCGGCCAGGATACTCCGAATCCCGAACGAGAGGCTGGAATTCGGCGCAATACCGACGCGGTCGGAAGAGATGGAGCACTCGGAGGTGACAGTAGAGCGTCTCCGGAGAACAGTCGCCTGGGCCCCGCCGACCGATATCGAAGAGGGGATTCGCAAAACACTCGATTTTGTGGGCACGCACAATAACAGGCCTGACCCGGATTGAGCGCAATGCCCGGTAACAACTCAGCCGGATCAAGCGGAATGCCTGGGTAACTATACAGCCCGATTTATCGACAGCCCGATTTATCGGGCTTGCCGAAGGCAGATAGCCAGCCCTTTTAGGGCTGGTTCTAGATGGCAGCGATAATCTGAGCGCGCTTCGAGCGCGCTTACATCAGTATGGCTTTAGCCCTGTGGCTAAAGCCTCCGAGATAAGGACGCTGAAGCGCCCTCATCCGTTTGGCTGACTTATAACCAGCCGTAAAACGGCTGGCCTATCTGCCTTCGGCAAGCCGCCTCATAGTCTTTGAAAAAATAACACTACGACAGCGACCCGTCGCCTGATCGCTCAACCGGCGGTTTATCTTGGGAATGCGTGGTCGTATTTATTATTCAAAGACCATAAGGCGGCTGAGCTGTTACGCTATGCCTGAATGGTTACAGGCTCGGGGTCAATTAAGGCGCATTGCGGCAATTCCTGGAAAGATTGCCCTCCACGCACTTTTACTCAATATAAAGGCGAGAATTGAGAAAGTGCTTATGGGGCCGGACGTTCCAAATACAAGGGTGAATGTAGCTACGAGGTCATAATTATGAACACCGCAGACAAAACAATCGGTCAGTACGAGCGCCCGCACATCTCCTTCGTTATGCCCTGTTTTAACGAAGAGGATATCGTGGAATATAGCATCCGCCGACTCACGGCAGCCTTCGAGAAAGAGGGTTACTGGCTTGAGCTGATCGCCGTTGACAATGGCTCGCACGACCGCACAGGGGAGATTATCAAGAGGCTGGCGGCTGAGAATGGCTCCGTAGTCCACCACAGAGTTGAGAAGAACCAGGGTTATGGGTTTGGAGTGCTGAGCGGTTTCTCGCTGTGCCGTGCGCCCTGGGTGGGCGTCATACCGGCTGACGGCCAGGTTGATGCGGAAGACGTCGTCAGGCTCTTCGAGTCGGTACTGAGCACAGACGGAAGGGTGCTTGGCAAAGTTCGGCGGCGATTCCGGATGGATGGGTTTTTGCGCAAGGTCGTTTCGGTATCCTATAACCTCTTCGTGCAGGCGCTCTGGCCGGGCATCGGCTCGATAGACATTAACGGGAGCCCCAAGGTCCTCCCACGCGAGGCGCTTATCGCCATGGACCTGAAATCGAAAGACTGGTTCCTCGATCCGGAGATGATCCTCAAGGCTCACTCCATGGGGCTGCGCATTATGGAGTTCAACGTCTTTGCCCGCATGAGAGGCAACGGGCTTTCGCATGTCAGGGTGTGGACATGCTGGGAGTTCTTTCAAAACATCCT
>DASTET010000949.1:0-4063 GCA_035709445.1 Blastocatellia bacterium
ACATGAACAGCGTAAAGCCCGCTCCTCCCGCCATACAGGCTGAAGCGCCGGAGGATGAAAGCGAGGCTCTCTTCCGGCTTGAACGGCCATCTCTTCTGGGGAAATCAGTGGCCTCCGATGCTCGTCTTACCGCCGGGGATAGCTGGGAGTGGTCATTTCCCGCTTCCCTGTTACGCATGATGATGAATCCGATCGGCGGCGGTACAGAGCCCGTGGCAAGGCGCGCTCATCCTCTAGGGTTCGTCTCGCTTGCTGCCGCAATCCACGCGGCTGCTCAGTTATTCAGGGGGGCGAGGCCGGCGCATGCCGACGTGCGCTGGCTCCGTCTTGCTCAGGGCAGATCGGATTTCCGGCTTATCTGCAAGCTGAAGTCGTTCGATAATTCGCGGATTTTTTTGGAGAGCATATTCCTGAAGGCGGACGCTGAGTTAGCGCAAGTGAAGCTTACACTGGACAGGCAGCCGGGCGAGAGCGCAGGTCTAGTTCTTACCGATGAAGGCGAGCAGCCGGAGTGAGATCGATTCGCTTCCGGCATTTCGGACTCTGAGGTATTTATTGTGAAGGACTGTTTCGGGGAGTAATATCTCTTTTCTCTCTGCGCCTGAGAAGGTCACCTGAAGCGCATCCTTCCACGGGTTCTCATCCAATCGCCAGTTGTAAAACGGCACTGCTTCTACCACCAGAGCTCCCGCCTCAAGAGTCTCGACTTCCAGAACGACCGTGCGATGGCCCGTCATGTCGACCCTCACAGTGCACTCGCCCGGAGAGAGGCAGGCTTGCGGATGAGTTACGTATCCGGCGAATTCATAAAACCTGCTCGTGTCACAGATCAGCACCTTCGCCACATAAGGCGTGACGAGCCTGGCGTAAGGCGATGGCTTGAGCAGCCTGTAAATGCGGAACCTCTCCTGCGAGACGTCCGCGCCCTCTTCTTTACCCGCAGTCGCCGCGAACCAGAGGTTTCGGCCATCATATGCTATAGACGTGACCCATCTGGCTCCGAGCAGTATCTCTATGAATGTTGCGCCCTCATTGTTGCTAACATAGAGGACGCCGCCTGAATCGGCCCGCACGTTGTCGCCCACATAGCCGTAGCTGCTGCTTCCGGATACCAGGATGCCGTCCGACGTGGCGAGCAGGGCGTGAAACTGATGATAGTCATGCCTGGTCTTGCCAAAGACGTACTCGAAATCCCTGCCGTCGATGCTCTCCTGATTATCCTGTATCTTGAGCACTCCGCCCGCGAGCGATTCGTTCCCGATGAAGACATGCTTGCCGTTGCCGCTGAGGCTGACAACGCGGTAGCCCGGAGTTTCATTGAAAACTCTTTGAAGCCCGCAGAGGCTGCCATCCTCCTGGACGGAATCGAAGCATACAACGCCGCTGCGCGCTCCCGACGGGTCATCGCCTCCGCTGATCCAGAGTCGCGCCTCTCGCTGAGGGTTTACGCTCCTGGGCAGGTATAACTCATGCACGTGAAGCGCAAAGCAGTCGGCGACCGATTGCCTTCGCCAGGTGAGGCCATCGTCAAAGCTATAGTAGAAGTGCGCGTCACCGCTGCCATAGGTTCCCAGTGCGATCATCCGCGCGTGATACTGTCCGAAATAGCCTGCCGTCATATTGCCGACCTTCGAGGTCTTCCATGCGGGATCGCTCACTTCGCTTCGAATGAAGCTCTTGCCGCCTCGCGGCTTGCGCCACACGACGCCAACTTCCCGGTCGTTGTAATAGCCATCTTCGGAGGGAGGGGTTCTCCTGTGGTCCCGGCCCGCGAGCAGGACCGTGCCGTCCACGGTTTCGACCACCGCATCGATTGATTGCCGGGACTGCGGGACCAGTTCGTCTGCATGATAGTTGATCTCTCTGACCTCTTCGAGCGTGGCCAGGCCGTCGCTTGACGTGAAGACATAGGCGTCGGCGAAGATCAGATAGAGCCGCCGGTCGGACTGCGCGAAACAGAGCGCATTGACCTTTGCCGTGTGCTCGTCTGACAGGTGTGAAGCGTCGACGTACTTTGGATTGAGAGCGAGCAGCATATCGAATATGTCGAGCGGCTCGAAATCAACGGTAGTTTGCATATCGTCCCGGCTCACACCTGCGAGAGCTTGTTCTGTTTCGCTTTCTACAAAACTTGACTGACTCAAGTCAAGCCTTCAGCCGTGCCTTTATTTGTTCTTCACGCTCCGCTGGCTTTGTTGCACTATCAACGCACCAGGGAGGCCCTTATGCGCCTGAAGCTTTGCTTTCTCGTTCTTTTCGCCCTCGTCACAGCACAGCTAGAGCCGGTGGTTTTGATAGCTCACGCCGCAACCGGGCAGCAGGCGGGCCAGCAGGGGCGGCCTTTTGAGATGCTTGTGGCCAGTATTCGCAATGCGCTGTCACTTGACGAAAAGCAGGTCGAAGAGTTGAAGAAGATTCTCGCCGCCTTAGCGAAGATCAGAGGTTTCTTCACCTGCTCAACCGGGCGGGCTTCGGGCCGCGCCCCGGCGACATCGAGCAGGTCCGTAAGAAAGGGATAGAGCGATACCTCGACGAGCAGCTCAGTCCCGAAGCCATAGACAACTCGGAGATGAAAGCGAGGCTCGGCTGGCTGCCTACATTGCGAATGACCTCTGCCGAGCTGTACCAGAGTTCTACCCGCCTCCGCAGGCGATCGAGCAGCGAGCGAAACAGAGGGACCCGGCCCCGATCTTCGGTCACCCGCAACAGGCGCTGGTCGAGCTTATACAGCATAAGCTTGCCCGCGCCGTGTCGAGCAAGAGGCAGTTGCACGAAGTGATGACCGACTTCTGGTTCAACCACTTCAACGTATTCGCGCAAAAAGAGGCAGATCTGTGGATGGTCACAAGCTACGAGCGCGATTTGATAAGACCGCGCGCGCTTGGCCGGTTCCGCGATCTGTTGCTTGCCGTCGCCGAAAGCCCTGCGATGTTGTACTACCTCGATAACTGGCTTTCAACCGCGCCCGGCGCCGTACAGCCGCGACCCGCGCCGCCGCGTCGTCCGGGAATCGAGCAGGGCGCGCAACCGGCTCCGGGAGCCGGTCCTGAGCCGCCCCCCGGCCAGATGATGACCAATCAACAGCCGGGCAGTCAGCGTCCTCAGCCGCGCGGCCCGCGAAGAGGGATAAACGAGAACTACGCGCGCGAGCTTATGGAGCTTCACACGCTCGGAGTCGATGGCGGCTACACGCAAAAGGATGTTCAGGAAGTCGCGCGATGCTTTACGGGCTGGACCATCGACCGCCCCTTTCAAGGCGGCGGGTTCGTCTTCCGCCCCTGGATGCACGACACAGGCAGCAAGACGGTGCTCGGAGTCAATATCCCTAAACGAGGACCGGGTCCTGGCGCACCTGACCGCACTCGTCACTCACACCGAGCTTTCTGCGGCAAGCCGACAGGCGGTGCTTTCGGGGCTCGGCGAAGCGTCGAAGCCGGGTCAGTTGGCCGCCGTCGATGACGGCGCGATAAGACAGGCGGTCAACACCAGCCCCTCGGCTTTCATGGCCGTCGGCGCTCAATCAAAGCTCGACGCTGAAGCCGCCCGCCGCGTCTCTCAACTGATCGGGCTGCTTATGGGTACTACCGAGTTTCAGCGAAAGCAATAAGCGGGAATGGTCTCTTACCCTGCTTCATCTTTTTCGCGGACGGGAGAGGCCTTCTCTCGCCTGCAAATATTCCGCAGCCGCTCTATAGCTGCCTTTTGCTCATAACTCAGCTCGCCTTGCTGGGCCAGAGCCTGCTCTATATCCTTCAACAATGACTCTATAGCTTCTATTGCTCTTGCATGCTCGCTCGACACCCCTGATACCCCCTGATGGCCCGTTCTTTGATTAGTCTGATATGATGACATAAAAAGGGAGTAAGTTTGGCTCATAAAAAATACGGGTCGGCTTAATTAAGTGGCCCGTTTTGATTCAGTAAAGTAGATAGCGAGCAATTAACAGTATTAACGAACAAGAAGGATTACCTTTTGGTAGATTCGAGGGCAGAGGACTAGGTCGAGGTGGGAGTCAATAGTTTTTCAGATCGCAGGCAGTGGCCCAGATACAGCCTGGATTTTC
>DASTET010000950.1:0-2643 GCA_035709445.1 Blastocatellia bacterium
GTCCCGACCGTGGTCTACGGCTATTTCGCGCTACAGTTTGTCGCGCCTCTGCTGCAAAAACTCATACCGGGACTCCCTACTTTTAATATGCTGAGCGCGGGCCTGGTGATGGGTGTAATGATTATCCCCTATGTCAGCTCGCTGAGCGAGGACGCGATGCGGGCCGTCCCCATGTCGTTGCGCGAAGGCGCATATGCGATGGGGGCAAACCGAATCATCACCGCTTACAAGGTGGTCTATCCGGCTGCCCTTTCCGGGATCATCTCGTCATACATTCTTGCGATCTCGCGCGCCGTGGGCGAGACGATGATAGTAGCCATCGCCGCAGGCATGCAGCCCAATCTCACGCTCGACCCTACGGAGCCTGCTGCGACCATCACTGCATACATAGTCCAGGTTAGTCTCGGCGACCTTCCGCACGGCAGCATCGGTTATCAATCGATCTTCGCTGCGGGGATAACACTCTTTCTGATGACGCTCATATTCAATATCGTCGGGTACGTACTGCGGAAGCGGTTCCGGGAGGTGTATTGATATGAGCGATCTCAACCAGATCATCAAGCGGCGAAAGAGAGAGGATTTCATCTTCAATCTTGTCGGCATTGCCTGTCTGCTCGTCGGGATATTCACGCTTCTTGCGCTATTGATCGATCTGGTCGTGGACGGATTGCCGCGAATCGACTGGCAGTTTCTGACCTCATTCCCGTCGCGCTTCGCCTCACAGGCGGGGATACTCTCAGCCTGGGTCGGTACGCTTCTTATAATGCTGGTAACCGCATCTACTGCGGTCCCTCTGGGAATAGCGGCGGGCGTATATCTCGAAGAGTATGCTCCTAAGAACCGGTTGACCAATATCATCGAAGTCAATATTGCGAACCTCGCGGGCGTGCCATCAATAATCTATGGGCTAATGGCTTTGGGGCTGCTCGTCTATCAGTTCCGTCTGGGGCAGAGCATCCTGACGGGCGGGCTGACGCTTGCATTCTTAATCCTGCCGATCGTCATCGTCGCCACGCGCGAAGCCTTGCGCACGATTCCGCTGCACATTCGCGACGCCGCTTATGCGCTCGGCTCCACCAAGTGGCAGGTGGTCCGGCATCATCTATTGCCTTATTCGGTGGGCGGGACCATGACGGGAGTCATTATTGCGCTCTCGCGCGCCATAGGAGAGACGGCCCCGCTCATCACCATAGGGGCTTTGACCTTTATTGCGTTTCTGCCGCCGCCCCCTATCGGGGCTGAACCGCCGTTCCTCTTTTTCGACTGGGTGTGGTCGCCGTTTTCAGCGCTGCCGATACAGATGTTCAACTGGGTCTCGCGGCCCGAAAGCGACTTTCTTTTGAACGCTGCCGGAGCGGGCCTCCTGTTGATCGCAGTCACGCTCTCAATGAATGCCGTGGCCATAATGATCCGTTACAGGGTGCGCAAGCGCATAAAGTGGTGAGTCTGTTTTATGAATATGAACCTCAGGAAAGAACCTCAAGACGGCTCATCGGCCCTGGACCTGGATGCCCGGCCCTCGCAGTTCGAGCCCCGGCAGAAAGAGCCGGCGGGCGAAGCAAAACCTGAGCGGTCATGGCCTGCGGTCAAGGCGCGGGCCGAGGATTTGAATTTCTATTATGGCAAGGCTCAGGCGCTTAAGAATATCAACCTGTCATTTGCAGAGAAGATGGTCACGGCGATCATAGGCCCTTCCGGGTGCGGGAAATCGACTCTGCTGAGGTGCTTCAACCGCATGCACGATCTCTATCCCGATACACGTTATGAGGGTAGGATCACGCTCCAACCGAGCGGCGTCAATATCATAGGGGAGGAGACCGATCCGGTTGAGATGAGAATGCGCATCAGCATGGTCTTTCAAAAACCGAATGCTTTCCCGAAGTCGGTCTTCGAGAACGTCGCTTTCGGGCTGCGACTCAGAGGGGAGACAAAGACCGTCGTCGCCGAAAAGGTCGAAATCGCTCTTCGCTCCTCCGCGCTCTGGGATGAAGTAAAGGACCGGCTCAATGAATCAGCCTACGCGCTGTCGGGCGGACAGCAACAGCGCCTCTGCATTGCGCGGGCGCTGGCGACCGACCCTGAGATCCTCTTGTTTGACGAGCCGACCTCCGCGCTCGACCCGATTGCGACCTCTCGAATCGAAGAGCTGATCTCGGTCCTCAAGGAGCAGGTGACGATTATTATCGTCACCCATAACCTGCAACAGGCATCGAGGGTGTCAGACTATACGGCCTTCATGTACCTGGGTGAGCTGATAGAGGTGGACCGGACAGAGAGGGTATTCGAAAGCCCCTCGCAGAAGCTCACGAACAAGTACATCACGGGAGATTTCGGGTAAAAAGGGAAGCGGGCGCGATAGGGGAATATGATTCAGGTTATGGACAAACCCTCAATACAGAGAGAGGACGACAAGGGTATGCAGAGCACGGGCGTGCTAGCAAAAGCAGATGACCAGCGCGCAGATGCGAGAGAAGTGGCGGCGCAGGATGATATGCGAGAGAAAGGGCCGGTGACCAGAATCGAGGTCGAGAAGCTCAATTTCTTTTATGGCCGCGTGCGGGCCTTGAAGGACGTTTCGCTCGATATTCCCTCCAATCTTGTGACTGCATTCATAGGGCCTTCGGGCTGCGGCAAATCGACTCT
>DASTET010000951.1:0-2673 GCA_035709445.1 Blastocatellia bacterium
GCAGGCGCATCCTCGGAAAAGCTCGTCTTGTGTCCCTCAATGGGGATAGGCACAGGCGCGTCCGGTTCAAAGTAGGGCTTGCCGTCCGTATCCAGATTTAAATGGACGTGCACGATGACTTCGCGCGACGCATCTTCCCCACTCTCGTTCTTGTAGAACTCCGTCCCGCGAACAAATACCGTCCTGGTCGCCGCATCATAAAGGACACGGGATGGAAAATAACACGTCTTGAGATCGGCAGGGTTGAGCTTGTTGTTCGGCTTCTTTGTGTCGATGAGATACAGGTAATGATTATCCAATTTTTCAAGGTCGAGACCGTCTTCCGGCTCCTCTGCTTCAATATTGCTGGGCGCATAAGGCGCTGCAAGTACATAACGGTCATCGATGTATATAACATTGTTGGCGGCGCCCGTAAGCCCCGGCATCTCTACCGACTGTATCTTACTTACCGATTCAGTATGCCCGGAGTAATAAGGCGTAACGAGAAAGGCTGCAAATACGAGAAATAAAGTAAAAACTTTGATCACCCCATCTAAGCTTTTTCTTCTGCCAGATTTCATGGTTTACCTTCAATACTGAAGACTAAAAACCGAGCCAAACATCGCTGAATTGACAAGCCGAGAAGCCCCAATCAATAAGCATACCGTATGCCAGTACCCGGTTTTGCGATGCTTCGTTGAAAGGGCGAGCTTAATCTTTTCACAGGAACATTTATGCGGTTTGCCCCGCGCGCGCGTCCTGTTTCGCCCGGAACCGACCGGATACAATGTTGCCAAAATTGCTGGCCAGATTGTACCAGTGACTAACCTGTTTACAGTCGAGACTGCGGGCACCTGTTTCGTGTCTCGAATGCGCGATAATATTTCGTGCAGGCAGCCGTGTCAAGTTATTTCTTGCGCGTTACTTAACCCTTACAGAGCGCTTATTCTCTCCAACCTAAAGATTCCCGTTCTTGTTGAGACCGAGCTGTGCCAGTTTGAGCCTCAGCCCTCTGCGAGAGAGGCCCAGATCTAACGCCGTCCGCGAGAGATTATACTTGTTACGAACAAGCGCTTCGCCAATCAATTCGCGTTCCAGCGCAGCGGTTGCCTCCTTGAGCTTTACGTGATGCCCGTTTCTTGCAGTCCCCTGATTGCGCGTCGCCTCGGAATAAAATCCCCGGCGGTCGGCCAGATGGCCCTGCTCTGTAATCGAGGGCCAGGACCGCGCCCCCGTCTCGTTACCATGTCTTCTCGGACGCGCGACCTCGGGCGAGAAGTCTTCAGCACTTATCGCCGCGCTCTCAGAGGCATATGCCACGACCCGCTCTATCTCGTTTCTGAGCTGTCGGACATTACCGGGCCACTCATAGGCTGTGAGCGCATCGATGGCCGGTTGCGTAAGCGTGAGCCCCTGTTTGCCCGATCTCGATGACAGGTGATCGAGAAAATGCGCGGCAAGCACCGGTATCTCTTCTCGACGATCTCTTAGCGGCGGCACGTGTATCCGAATAATATTCAGACGGTGAAAGAGGTCTTCTCTAAATCTGCCGTCAGAGACCGCCCTCTCAAGGTCCGCGTTTGTGGCGGCAAGGATTCTCACATCGACCCTGGACGGTTTGGTCTCGCCGAGCGGCTGTATCTCGCCTTCCTGTAAAAACCTCATAAGCTTCGGCTGTACCTCCAGGGCCAGATCGCCTATCTCATCGAGAAAGAGCGTGCCGCCATCGGCGGCCTTTATTATGCCTGGATAATTCGAGGTCGCGCCCGTAAAGGCCCCCCGCCTGTGGCCGAAAAGCTGGCTGTCTATTATGTCCTTTGGCGTGGCCGTGCAATTAAAAGGTAGAAAGATGGCCCGGGCCCTTGCCGACTCCGCATGTATGGCGCGGGCTATAAGCTCTTTTCCCGTACCGCTCTCGCCCGTGATAAGGACCGTCACGTCGCTGGTCCTTATCTTCTGTATCTTATCGACCACATCAAACATCGCGGGGCTGCCCACGATAAAGCCGGGCATGATGGCCTGAACCCTGTGCTCAAAACTGGGCGCGACGGCGTTCCTGGCCGCTACCCTCAAGGAGCAGGTCTCAAGCCCTAGCTCGACCTGTTTGATAAGCGGGTGCAACCGCCCTATGTCCAGCATCCCTTCGGCGCGTATGTAAATAAGAGTGAAAGTCCGCTCGCCATCTGCCAGACGAATCGCGTATGCATCGCCTATCCTCTTAAGCGTCTCGGTCGCTGCCGAGCTCGAGGCGATGCATAGCCTCTCGCCTTCATACCGATCCACACCCTGCGCCGCCACCACCTGAGGCCGCCCCGTCTCATCGAACCTGCAAATGACCACTACAGGTGAGGAGAAGTTTTCATGAATGACCGAGGTCAGCTCCTGAAGCAACAGCTCGCGCGAGGCGGACGCCTCGATCAGCCTCTGCATCAGCAGAACATCGCTCGGAGGCTGGACCCTGACCGTCTCAAGCCCCCTCTCGTCGCCCGTTGCAATGGCTTCGAGCGCCTTGCTGGCGAGAGCTAGACCTGGCCCCGCGCCCAGACGCTTAAAGATTGTCATCGCCTGTAGAAGGCTCGCCTCGGAGCTCTTCAGATCGCCAGCCTTCTTTAAAAGTATCCCCATCTCATAATGGCTGCGCGCCTCCTCATATACGATTGCGGTCGTCGTGAAGATAGATATGCTCTGCGCGAT
>DASTET010000952.1:0-6874 GCA_035709445.1 Blastocatellia bacterium
CGCTCGGGGGCAAGACGCTTGAGTTCGGCCTGACGGGACATACATACAGCGATAAAGACCTCGATAACTTCACGCCGACCTATGAGCTTACCGCGCCCGTCGAATTCAACAATCTGAGGTTGATCATAAACGGGGATGTGGGCTGGGTGACCTGCGAAGCCACCATCCGCTACAGGGCGCTCGATTCTTCAGGCACCGGCTCTTCGATAATGGCAGCGGATGAATCGGAAACGTCGCTCCATTTTCGAGCGACCGAGATATTCATGCGCGACGACGGCGAAGGCAACCCCGAGTGGAGAATGTGGCACGGCCATTTTTCTCCGTCGGCCCCGGCGGGCGAATCTCGCCCCGGCCTCGATGATAATTGACCCGGTAACGAGTCAACAACGTAGAAGGTAAGGAGATCGATTATGACTGCAATGACACCTGATCTTGAACGTGATCGCGAAGAAGTCATGAAGCTGCATAACGGCTGGCTCGATGCCAACCGGCAGGGAAGCATTGAGCTTATGCGCAGCGTCTTCGTCGGCGGAGACAAATTCATAGGCGTAAACATCAACGGATATATCTATCGCGGCATAGAAGAGTGGGCCAAGCTATGGACCGGCTTTCTGCGGACGACCAAGCCCATAGAAGTCACCGAATCGGACTTCCGGCTCTATTTGAAAGGCGACATGGCCTGGGCCACCTACGACGGGACGATGACGCTCGTGGGGATCCCGCGCGATTCGGTCGGTCTCTACGAAGACCAGTATATCGACCAGAACACGCCGTTGACGACCGCCTGGCACGCGACCGAGATCTTCATGAGAGAAGATGAGCACGGCAACCCCGTCTGGAAGATGTGGCGCTACCACGGCTCGCCAGCGCCTCCGGGCGACGCGCCGGGCCTCGATTTCGATTTGTGATCGCTGCGACAGGGGCCGCAGATGAAGACGGATAAACACGGATGATCTGTGTCTATCCGTCTTCATCTGTGGTTCCAGTAATCGGAGGTGACTCTCATGCCGCATCAGGATTTGGGCGAGGTTTCGATCTATTACGAGAAGACCGACTTCACAAGGGCAGGTGAGCGAGACAGGCCATCGCTCCTTTTCGTTCACGGGCTAAACAGCTCGCACCGCCACTGGCTGAATCAGGTCCCTGTCTTCGCGCGCCGACACGCGGTCATAACGGTTGACCTGCGCGGCCACGGCCAGTCGAGCGCGCCGCCCGAAGGCTATTCGGTCCATCATCACACGGATGACCTGGCCGGGTTGCTCGACGCGCTCGAAGTCGGCGAGGTAGTAGTGATAGGGGCCTCGCTCGGAGGCTGCATGGCGCAGCAGCTCGCCGTGAGAATCCCGCAAAGGGTCAAGGCCATCGTCGCGGTGGGCAGTTGCGCGCAGACCCCGAAGGAGCTGGATTTGAATGCGCTCCTGCCCGCAGTCGAGCAGATGGGGATTGAAAACTTTCTCAGGGAGTTTTTGCCCGGCGCGACCTTCTGCTCCGACGTTGCCCCCGGTCTCGTCGAGTTCGCGCTCGACATCGCTCTTAAAAGCAAGCCTGAGATCATACTTCAGCGCACAAAGGAAGGGCTTGTTTACGACGGCGTGGAGACGGCTCGAAAGATAGACTGTCCCGCGCTCATACTGATGGGAGAAAACGACAACACTACCCCGAGATACTGTTCGGAAGAATTGAAGGAGTTGATCAAAGGCTCCGAGTTTGGCGTGATTCCCGGCTGCGGCCACCTCCCGCATCTCGAAGCGCCCGAAGTCTTCAACGAAATTCTATCGCGTTTTCTCGACCGGCAGCCGTGGAAGTCGGCGGGAGCTTGAGGATAAAACGATGATCCGGGGAGCTCTTCCTGTAGCAACCTTCTCAATCGTTGGCCGCGACGCTCATAACGGCGACCTCGGGATAGCAGTCCAATCGAGGTTTCTTGCAGTCGGGGCAGTCGTCCCGTGGGCGCAGGCGGGAGTCGGGGCCATGGCTGTTCAGTCTTTTCCGGACCCGAGCTACGGCGCAAAGGGTCTGGCCTTGATGGCTGCGGGCTCGACGCCTGAAGAGGTTCTCGAAACTCTCACAAGGGAAGACGAGGGCCGGGGCGTGCGGCAGGTCGGCGTTGTCGATGCGAAGGGGCAAAGCGCCTGCTATACCGGGTCCGATTGCATCGGCTGGGCGGGGCACGTCTCGGGCGAGGATTTTGCCGCTCAGGGGAATATGCTCGTAGGCGACCGTACTGTAGAGGCCATGGCCGAGGAGTTTCGTAAGAGCCAGGGGCCGCTGGCCAATAGATTGATGGCTGCGCTCGCGGCTGCACAGCAGGCAGGGGGGGACGCGAGAGGCAAGCAGTCGGCTGCGCTGCTGGTGGTGAGAGAAAGGGGCGGCTTTATGGGGCTGAGCGATCGCTATATCGATCTTCGAGTCGACGATCACCCCGACCCGATAAAAGAGCTTGGCCGGCTTCTTGAGCTTCAGCGCACGATGCACCTCTGCGTCGACTCTGCGCGCCTGGCGGGCGAAGGCAAGATCGAAGAGGCGATCCGATCGATGGAACAGGCGCGTAAGCGGGAGCCTCGCGACGTGAACGTGCTCTACTTTCTGGCCCGGACCTATTTCATCGCAGGCAGAAAAGATGATGCGATGAAGGCGCTCGCCGAGGCCTGCGCTCAGCACAAAGACATAGAGCTTCTGGCCAGGCGCGACAAGCTTCTGAGCCTCGATTCTTAATGGCCTCCGTCTTCGTTTTAAGGCAGAATTCTGCGTCAGAGCCGGACCCTTCTATAGTGAGAATATGATCTGGGATAGAGATATCGAATGCGCGTCTCGCGATGATCTGCGCAGCTTGCAGGGCGCAAAGCTCACGCAGTTGATCGCTCGCATAAGCCGCACCGAGCTATACAGGAAGTCCGAAAACTCCCGCATAAGCGCGGAGACCGTGACCCTCGATCATCTCTCGCGCATGTCGTTTACTTTTAAGAAAGACCTTCGCGACTATTATCCGTTCGGGCTTCTGACCTGCGCCGTAGAAGACCTTGTCGAGATACATGCCTCAAGCGGAACGAGCGGCAAGCCGACCGTGGTCGGGTACACGCAGGCGGACATACGGGTATGGAAGACAGCCATGGCCAGATCGATAACGGCGGCGGGTGTGACCCGCGCCGATGTGGTGCAGAACGCCTACGGGTACGGACTCTTCACGGGCGGGCTCGGGTTCCACTACGGCTGTCAGGAGATCGGGGCGACTGTCATCCCTGTGAGCGGGGGCAGGACCGATTTTCAATTGATGATCGCCGAAGATTTCGGGAGCACTGTGCTCTGCTGCACGCCGTCATTTGCCCTCTACCTCGCGAGCGAGGCCGAAGATATTGGACGGAGCCTGAAGAGATCGAAGTTGCGGATCGGGTTATTCGGGGCAGAATGCTGGTCGGAGGACATGCGCAGGCTCATCCAGAGCAAGGCGGGGTTGAAGGCGTTCGATATGTACGGGCTGAGCGAGATCATCGGGCCGGGCGTCGCCTTCGAGTGCCCTGAGCTAAACGGGCTGCACATCAACGAAGACCTCTTCTACCCGGAAGTCGTAGACCCGGAGACCGGCGAGGTTCTTCGTGAGGGAGATAAAGGAGAGCTTGTGCTTACATCGCTTGGCAGAGACGCGATTCCGCTCCTTCGTTATCGCACGGGCGACAGGGTCTCTCTCTCCTCAGGCGTCTGCGGCTGCGGTCGCTCGTTCAGAAGGATGAGCCGTGTCCTGGGAAGGACCGATGACATGCTGATCGTGGCCGGCGTCAATTTCTATCCTTCGCAGGTAGAGAGCCTCATCCTGGGAGTTGAGGGGACGAACGGGCATTACCAGATAGTCTTATGGACAGAGGATGCAAGGGATCATATAGAGGTGCTGATCGAGGCAGAACCCGGTCTATACTCCGATCCGGATGCTTGCCCTCAACTTGCCGAGCAGGTCGCCGCGCGGCTTCGGGATAACATAGGAATTCGCATGCCTGTGAGGGTGGTCGAGCCGGGAAAGATCGAGCGTCCTACGGGCAAGGCCATCCGCGTCATCGATAAGAGGGAAAAGAAATGATTGAAAAAATGATGAGAAAAGAGACCTTCAAGCTGAGTGTTGAAGAAGAGTTTGCCGAGTTGATCATGGTCCGGCCCGGCGTGTTGAACGCGGCCAACTGGAACTGGATGGAAGACCTGCACGAATCGCTCGACCATATCGAAGCGATGGAAGGCTTGCGCGTCGTTATCGTCTCAGGCGAAGGTCGCTCGTTCAGCACGGGGATAGACCTCAAATCTCTGGCGCTTGGCGAGATCAAGATCGACTGGTTTCAAAGCTGGGAGAGGGCGATGCATAGAATAGAGATGCTGAGGCCCATCACCATAGCCAGAATGCACGGTTATGCGATAGGCGGCGGGTTGCAGGTCGCGCTTGCCTGCGATTTGCGCGTCGCATCGGAAGACTCTCAGATGGGGCTGCCCGCCGTCCTGGAGGCGCTGATTCCGGGGCTTGGAACTCACCGGCTGCCGCGTTACATCGGGCTTGGCCGCGCCCGCCGAATGATACTCACGGGTGAGCTTGTCTCGGCGAGAGAAGCCCTCGAAATCGGGCTCGTAGACTGGGTCTTCCCCGATGATAAAATCGCGCAGATGACGAGAGACCTGGCCGCCAGGCTTTTGTCAGGGTCGAAGACCGCACAGCATTTCTCCAAGATGCTCACCAACATTGCTTTTGACAAGGATGTCATCGACGCCTGCAAAGTTTATCTCGATTACCAGGCGCAGACGATAAGCTCAAGCGAGCACAGGTCCGCGATGGAGAACTATCGCAGGCTGAAAGGACTGGACGCCCAATAGCGATCAAAGCCGGATTAACCGCAGAGGATCGCAGAGGTATATTCTTCCTCTGCGATCCTGCGGCGCCCTCTGTGTTACCGAAAGTTGTTGATCAAAACGACGTCGCTGCTGACTATCCCGCGAGAGCAGGCAAGGTTATTGCCGTCGGGGGACCACTCGAACCAGAATATCTGATCGTCTTTGAAATCGGTGACCGGCACCGGCTGGCCTGCGTCGAGCGGGAGGGTCCAGATATTGGCGATCCCGCCCGACCGGTCGATATATGAGAGACCTCGACCGTCAGGAGTCCACCGAAGCAGCACCTGCCCGCTGCCGATCATGGCTGATCTGGGAAGATTGAAAGTCTTTACCCTCTGGCCATCTTTGATCGAGATGATCTCGCGCCCCCACTGCTGCGGGTTCGCCTCTTCGTCCCAGAAGGAATAGGCGATGAGCTTGCCGTCAGGCGAAACGACGGGCGTATATGAATATCTCGTGGTCAACTGGCGGGGCGTCCCGCCCTCGATATTCACTTTCCAGAGAGTCTGTTTTCCGCTGTCCGATGAGACATAGACTACGGCGTTCTCTGCGATAGAATAGGAGACGGCCCACTCGCCCGGCCCGAATGTTAATTGCTTGAGGTTGCTGCCGTCGATGTTCATGCGCCAGATGTTGAAGCTGCCGCTCCTGTTCGATATGAAGATAATGTACCGCCCGTCAGGCGTGACTACCGGGTCGGAGTCCTCGCTCGAATCAGAAGTTAGCTGCTTTTTGTTGCCGCCATCCTGATCCATGATCCATAGATCGGCATTGCCGCTCGCCCACGACCTGAAGACGATCTTATTGTCCGGCGTCCAACTGAAGCTGAAGCCTTCGTACTTGCCGGAGGTGACTTTTCTGGCCTGAGAGGTGTTCGATCCGGGCATTACCCACAGGTTTGCAAGAATGTCCTGTTGAACTGTGACAATCGTCTGCGCGTCAGCGGTCAGGCTCAACCCGAAATAGCCGTTAACGTCATTGGTGACTTTCCGGGCCTCTCCATTTTTATAAGAGACAGTCCATATCTGGGAGGGCATCTGCATATGATCGGTGGCCGTCAGGACAAGCGCCGACCCGTCCTTGAGCCATGCGATGCCGCCTACGCCGAGCCACTTCTTGGGACTGATTATTCTCTCCGGGCCGCCGGTGGCCGAAACCTCTACTAACTGGACCGAGCTTACCCCTTTATCTCCCGCGCTTCCTGCGCTACAGGCAATCGTCTTACCGTCCGGAGACCAGGCAGGCTGCATATACCACTGCGTGCCCGCGCGTCTCGATATCTCTCGCACATCGCTTCCGTCCGAGTTTGCGACCAGAAGCGCCTGCGCCTTTTCGGCGGCAAGCCCCCTTATACAGGCTATGCGTTTCCCGTCAGGAGAGATTGCTAGCGAGGGCATAACATCTGTGATCAACTTTTGCGGGACCCCGCCGAGCGCCGGGACCCTGTAGATTGCCCCCACGCTCTTTCGGTCCCAGAGATTGAAGTAGACATAATCGCCGTCGGGAGAAAAAGCGAGCCCCTGATAGCTCACGTCGTCGGGAGGGATGATCTGAACGTTGCTCGATGTTGCGACCTGCTTGACCCAGAGCGATTGCTTTCCTTCCTCAAGCACCGCATAGACTACATATTTGCCGTCGGGCGATATTGCGCCGTCAAGCGAGTTCGCGTTGGTAGTAAACCTCGTGACGGTCATCGCCTCTCCGGGCACGCCCTGTGATGAGGGTCTGAAGAGTTGAGCTGCAAGATAAGCGAGCGCGGCAAGCGCAATGGCGGCGGCGACGGCCCAGGCTGCGTAGTTTCTCTGCTCACGAAGTCCGCCGACGGCAGGCGCGCGGAGGACATCTCTTAAAGGGCCGAAATCGTTCTCGGCAGGATGATCAGTCTCTTCCGACAGGCCCACCGTCCGGGAAAGCTCGCCGTCGAGCGTGCCCTCGGTTCCAAGAACTTCTCTTACTCTGGCTACGAACCTGTATCCTCGCTTGGGTATGGTCTCGATATAGTGGTGATCCG
>DASTET010000953.1:0-5960 GCA_035709445.1 Blastocatellia bacterium
AGCCGTCGACGGCGCGGTGCTCGCAGACCAGGCTTTCCTGCTGCGCTTTTTCGCGGAGGACGGAGACGACCGGCTGCTCGTGGTCAACTTCGGACGCAACCTCCACCTCGACCCCGCGCCCGAGCCTTTGCTTGCCCCTCCCGAAAACATGCAGTGGGAGACGCTCTGGTCGAGCGAGGACCCGCGCTACGGCGGAAGCGGGACGCCGCCGCTCGACACTGAAGAGAACTGGCGAATCCCCGGTCGCGCGGCTGTAGTTCTCAAGCCGGTGTGGAATAGAAAAGATTTACAGGATTAACACGGTTAATCCTGTCCATGATCAAAAGGAGACAGGATGGACAACATAGTTCGAGCGATTCGCTACGGGGCGGGCGACGACAAAGAATCGCTTTTGACGCGCGAGTGGCTGGTTACAAACGGGCTCGGAGGGTATGCGTCGGGGACGATTTCCGGGATACCCACGCGCCGCTTTCACGGGCTGTTGATTGCCGCGCTGGCCGCCCCCTTCGGGCGCGTGATGATGCTCAACGATCTTCGTGAGCAGGTAGTCTTCGCGGGCGGCGAGAGATTCCGGCTCGGGGGCGAGGAGCGCGCAGACGGCACGCTTGAGCTTTATGCCGCTCATCACCTGAAAGAGTTCCGCCTTGAGATGGGGCTGCCCGTCTGGCTGTACGAGGTCAACGGAGTTGTGCTTGAAAAGCGGGTCCTTATCCCACGGTTACAAAACACAGTGCATATCAATTATCGGCTTGTGAGCGGGGACTTGCCGGTGCAGATCGAGCTGCGCCCCTTTATCCATTTCCGCCCGCACGAGGGGAGCTTGAGCGCGCCCGTAGGCGAGCCCTACACGCTCTCGATAACAGAAGACCTCTATGAGATATCGGAAGGCTCCGGCTCGCAGTTGCCTCCGCTCAGGATGATGATCGATAGGCAGGCGGCGCGGTTCACCGTAGACGGGCGCCTTGCAACAGGCTTGCTTTATCGCATCGAGCAGAGGCGCGGTTATGACTGCGCGGGCGATCTGTGGAGTCCGGGTTATTTTCACATGGCGCTCGGACCGGGAGAAGATCTCACGCTGATGGCATCTACGGAAAACTGGGACACGCTTCACGCCCTGCGGCCCGAAGAGGCCCGCCTCTCCGAGTACGAGAGGCGCAAGCAGATTGTTGCTGCCGCACACCCGGAGGCGCAGAGCGGGCCGGCTGCCGAGCTTGTCCTTGCGGCAGACGAGTTCATCGCAACCCCGTCGGGGCGAACGGAAGAGGCGGCCCGCGCCCATGCGATAGGGGATGAGGTTCGAACAGTCATTGCCGGTTATCACTGGTTCACCGATTGGGGCCGCGATACGATGATAAGCCTCGAAGGGCTGACGCTCGTGACCGGGCGCCACGCGGAAGCGGGCTTCATCCTCCGGACATTCGCGCATTATATCCGCGACGGGCTCATCCCGAACCTCTTCCCCGAAGGCGAAAAGGAAGGGCTATATCACACAGCCGACGCGACACTGTGGTTCTTTCACGCGCTGGACCGGTATGTAGAGGCGACCGGCGACCGCTCGACGTTAGAGGGGATTCTGCCGCGGCTGATCGAAGTGATAGATCATCATCTTCGAGGGACGCGGTTCGGGATAGGCGTAGACCCTGCGGATGGTCTTCTCAGGCAGGGGGCCGAAGGCTATCAGCTTACCTGGATGGATGCGAAGGTCGAAGGGTGGGTGGTCACGCCTCGACGCGGCAAGGCGGTAGAGATCAACGCGCTCTGGTATAACGCGCTCAGACTGATGGAAGGCTGGCTCGCCGAGGCGGGAAAAAGCCATGAATCAAAGTCGATGTCCGCGCACGCGGAGCGGGCTCGCGAGTCGTTTAACCGCAGGTTCTGGTTTGGCGAGGGCGGCTACCTCTACGACGTGATAGACGGCGAAAGCGGCGATGATGCCGCTATTCGTCCGAACCAGTTGCTTGCGATATCGCTCCGTCACCCGGTACTTGACCGGGACCGCTGGAAGCAGGTCCTTGATATCGCGCGAGAGCGGCTTCTCACTCCCGTCGGGCTCCGCTCGCTTGCGCCCGGACACCCGGATTACAAACCGCAGTACTATGGCGATCTGCGCTCGCGCGATGCCGCATACCACCAGGGGACCGTGTGGGGATGGCTCATCGGTCCCTTCGTCGATGCTTGGCTCAAGGCCCACCCCGAAGACCGGCGCGAAGCCCGCCGCTTTCTCGATGGCTTCGTGCCGCATCTCGACGAAGCCTGCGTCGGGTCTATCAGCGAGATATTCGACGCCGAGCCGCCCTTTACGCCGCGCGGCTGCATCGCGCAGGCATGGAGCGTGGCCGAAGCGCTGAGGGTATGGGTGAAAATCAGAAGCCAGAAGCCAGAAGCCAGAAGATAGAGACATGATCGTTGTTCCTTCACTTCTCACGACCGCATTTATTCTCACTTCTGGCTTCTGGCTTCTGACTTCTGGCTTCTTCTAAAGTTGCCTCAATTGACATAAATGAATCTTCGTCATACGATACGGTATGCCCTTTGGGGAGTGAGGGAAGATGAAGCAATGCCCAAGCTGCAAGCGAGAGATGAAAGAGCATCTGCTCTTCTGCCCATTTGATGGGCAGCCTCTTGTTTCGAAGGAAGGGCAGGACAGGTTCATCGGGCTCCTCATAGATGACAAATACCGTATAGAAGAGAAGATCGGCGAAGGTGGGATGGGAAAGGTCTATCGCGCCACCCATGTCCACATGGACCACACTGTAGCCTTAAAGATACTCCACACTCATCTATCATCGGATCAGACTGCGCTCGAACGTTTCCGACGCGAGGCGCGCGCGGCCGCTTACATCCGGCACCCTAACGCCGTCGCCGTGACCGATTTCGGCGTGACGAGGGATACGGGGATCGCTTACCTCGTCATGGAGTTTCTCGAAGGCGTAGAGCTGAGACAGAAGATAAAACAGAATAAGCAGCTCGACTTCGAAGAGTCATTTTTCATCGTACAGCAGACCTGCGCCGCGCTTCAGGCGGCCCACGCCAAGGGGATCATTCACCGCGACCTCAAACCCGACAACATATGGCTGCTGCCTACGGAAGACGGGATCACCCGCGTCAAAGTGCTCGATTTCGGCATCGCTAAGCTCAAGACTTCGACCGAGACGAGCGCGCTCACGCAGCAGGGGATGATCGTCGGCACGCCTTATTACATGTCGCCCGAACAGTGCCGTGGCGAAGAACTCGACGCGCGCTCGGACATATACAGCATGGGGGTGATCCTTTACGAGATGATGACCGGGGAGGTGCCCTTTCAAGCATCTACCCCCGTAGGGGTCGTGCTCAAGCACGCCAACGAGCCGCCGCGCCCGCCGCACGAGATACGCGCGGAGCTGCCGCCCCCGCTCGAAGAGGTCATACTGCGCGCGCTCAAAAAGAAACGCGAAGATAGACAGGAGTCTGCCATACAGCTCGCGCAGGAGCTTGAATCGGCGCTTTACGCCGCCGGGATAGAATTGAAGCTGCTTGGCACGAACACGCCGCAGGGGACGATTCTCCCCACCGGCTATACGAACGCGCCCAAGACGGCCATGTCGCTCAGCCCCGGAACTATTGGAACGGCGAAGACGGCACAGGCTTCCGAGACCGCCCAGACCGGGCTCAGCACGTCGCCGCCGGGCATCGTCGCAACGCCGTCCGAGGCGAGCGAGCGACCGATGTTCGGCTCATATCAGCAACAGACGGCCGAGACGGTTCCCGCCCGCCCCGGCCAGCAAAAACTCATACTTGCCGCCGTGGCGGCGCTCGTCGTCATAGCCGCTATCGCAGGCATCATATGGTGGTCGCAAAGCACGCCGCAGACCGACCCGGTTCCCGCGCCCGCTCCCTCTCCTAAAGCTGAGACCCCGACCCCTCCGCCCGGCGATCCTACGCCTCCGCCCGGTATGGTCTTCATCAAAGGCGGAGAGTTCACCATGGGCAATAACCTCAGCAGCGCGGAGTTCGAAAAACCCGAACATGCCGAAACCGTCGCCTCGTTCTTTATAGATCAATATGAAGTGACGGTCGAAGACTATCACAAATTTATGAGGGCCAGAAATCACGCGCCGCCGCAGGGGTGGAATGAAAGCTGGCGGCAGGGCAACTTCAGCTCGGAAGAGCGGCGTCTGCCGGTCACGGGCGTGAGCTGGTACGACGCGCAGGAGTATGCCGAATGGGCGGGCAAGCGGCTCCCGACCGAACAGGAATGGGAGTACGCCGCGCGCAGCGCCGACAAGCGGCTTTACCCGTGGGGGAGGGAATTCAACGCGGAATATGCCAATGTCGGAGACCCTTCCAAGAAAGAGATCAGGGCGGTCGGCAGCTTCCCAAGCGACCGCAGTCCTTTTGGTCTGTTCGATATGGCGGGCAACGTGGCCGAATGGACCGATTCCGACCCGCGCGCATATCGAGGCAGCAGCGCGCGTAATGATGAGGGAAAGATAATCAGAGGCGGCAGCTTTGAAGCCCCCAGAAGCTACTCCCAGGTCACAAGCCGGGCCGCAGCCCCCCCTACGATCAAGAGCGGCAGCATCGGCTTTCGCTGTGCCAGCAGCGTCAAGCAATAGGTGCTATTGATTGTAAGTAATCCGCATTATTTGTTGCCATCGTAGTCATAATATTGAGAAAATGGTTCGTGTTTTGAAATGGAGGCGAACAGGCAAGTGAACCGAGAAGAATTAAAGAGTAGTTTCAGGGCGGTCTCGCGGACTCACCTGTTTTTGTTGATGATCTTGCTGCTTGCCGCGGGCGCGGGCGCACCGCTTTATGCGCAGGCGAAGAAGTATCCGGGGACAGAGCCGACTCCGCGCACACCTTCAAAGCCGCCCGTGACGCGCGGGGCGAAAAGGCCTGCCGCCAAAACCAACGGCGTGCTTTTCGTATTGACCCAGCCGGGCGCGGCCCGCGTGGTTATAAAAAACAGCCAGGGCGCCCCGGTCAGCCAGGGAGTGAGCCGCGAGGGCGAGTACCGCGTCGAGCTGAAACCGGGAAAATATAACGTCGAGGTCGTGGCGGAAAAGCACCTTCCCTTCACCGGCGAAGCCGAGGTCAAACAGGCGCAGCCCGAATACGTGCTCGCCAACCTGACCTCTACCATCGGCTCGGTCCAGATAGCTATGGGCACGCTCCCCGAAACGGCCGTCGTCCTCATCGACGGGCGGAAGCCCGCAAGCATAACCCGCAAGCCCGGAAACCAGATACAGATCGATAACCTCGATGCAGGCCCTCACACGCTGCGCATCACCCATCAGTCGATTGCCGATTACGAAGAGAAGATAGAGGTCCGGGGCGGGGCCGCCATCCCCGTCGCGCCGGACTTCAGGGAAGCGGCGGTCAGCTTCGTCATCCGAAGCGAGCCCGGGGCGGACATCTTCATAGATAACAACCTCGAAGGCCGCGTGGGTGATCGAGGCGAGCTCAGGGTATCTACTAAATATAAACCGGGCCGCCACACGATAAGGGCGGAAAAAGAGAAGTTCAAGCCGGCTCAAAAGAGCGAAGAGTTCTCCATAGGCGAAGCGACGGTCGAGCTGAAGCTTACCAAGGCGATCTCCGCCGATGAGTTCGCCGACTATTTTCTCGACGGCACCCTCTACTGGGAGGCGCCCAAGACGTGGCAGGTCAAGCGCGGGCGCATGACGGTCGAGGGGACCGAAGTGGGGATTGTGCGCGACCGGTTCTACGATGACTTCAAAATGGTCTTCGACGTCAGCTTTGCCAACGGCAGAGGCGCCGCCTGGGTCCTGCGCGCACAGGACAAACAGAATTTCTATCTGTTTCAGCTTACAGGCCCCAAAGCCTCGAACCCGAATACGCTGAGGTATTACGCCTATCAGAACGGCCAGCCCCGCCTGCTCGGCAGCGTACCCATCGTCGAAAACCTCAGCAAGCCCGACGATTCTTTTACCGTGACCGTAGATGCAAGAGGCCCC
>DASTET010000954.1:0-6984 GCA_035709445.1 Blastocatellia bacterium
GATATAAACCTGGAGATCGTCACATAGAGGTGTAGAAGTTTATAAAGTGCGTCTGGCTGTCTATCTCAAGCTCGCCCGGCGCAGGACGAAGCCTTGCGTAAAAGCCTTCGGGCTGGAGCTGTCGCGCCTTTACATTGTCTCTCAGGCTTATATCGAGTATGTCCGTCTTGATATGCTGCTTCAACCTGGGGTCGTCAATCGGGGTGATAAGCTCGACGCGGCGGTCAAGGTTTCGAAGCATCCAGTCTGCGCTGCCGATATAAATATCCTCATCGCCGCCGTTGGCGAAATAGAAGATACGGCTGTGCTCAAGAAAGCGCCCGACAATGCTGATGACTTTTATCGTCTCGGAAAGCCCCGGCACGCCCGGCCTGAGCGAGCAGACGCCCCTGACGATCAGATCGATAGGCACTCCGGCCTGAGATGCCTCATAGAGCGCGCGGATTATCTTCGTATCCGTCAGGCTGTTCACCTTTGCGATGATGCGGGCAGACCGCCCCTGCCGGTAATGCTCCACCTCGCGGTCTATAAGCTCGATCATGCGCCGCCGCAGGTTCACGGGCGCGACGAGCAGCTTGCGATAATTTGTCTGGCGGGAGAACCCCGTAAGGTAGTTGAAAATCTCGCTCGCATCAGCTCCTATCTCTTCGTTTGCAGTAAAGAGGCCGAGATCGGTGTAGATGCGCGCCGTCGTCGGATTATAGTTGCCGGTCCCTATGTGGAGATAACGGCGGAGCGTGCCCGATTCGCGTCTTACGACGAGCGCAAGCTTGCTGTGGGTCTTCAGCCCGAGCAGGCCATAGACGACGTGGACGCCCGCGCGCTCAAGGCGGCGGGCCCATTCTATGTTGTTCTCTTCGTCGAACCGCGCCTTCAGCTCGACGAGAACGGCCACCTGCTTGCCCCTCTCGGTAGCTGTGATCAGCGACTGCACGATGGGCGAGTCCTGGCCGGTCCTGTAGAGAGTCATCTTTATAGCGAGCACGTCAGGGTCGATTGCGGCGGTGTTGATAAAATCGACGACGGACGAAAAGGAGTTATACGGGTGGTGGACGAGCACGTCCTGCCGCTTGATCACATCGAATATAAGCTCGTTCGTCCTAAACGCGGGCGGGACGGATGCGATGAAGGGCTTGTCCTTCAGCTCCGGGCGGTCGAGCTTGTAAAGCGCCATCAGATCGGGCGCGTTGAGCGGATCGTCCACCGTATAGACATCTTCGGCTGTCAGGTTCAGAGACGAGGCGAGATAGCGGACCATCTCTCCCGGCATAGTCGAGGAGACCTCGAGTCGGACTGCCGTCCCGAAACGCCGCTTGCGCAGCTCCAGCTCCATCATCCTGAGCAGGTCGTTCGCCTCGTCCTCGCGTATCTCTATATCGGCGTCGCGCGTCACGCGGAAGACGTGGGGCTCGCCCACGTTCATGCCCGGAAAGAGAATGTTGATATTGGCGGCTATCAACTCTTCGAGAAACGTGAACTCAAGCCCGGAATCCCCTACGGGCACAAGCCTGGGAACAATTGGGGGGACCTTTACGCGGGCGAACCTCGGTTGCAGCATGTTCGTCGCCGGAGAGATCTCGCTCGTCTCCTGAGAAGGCTCGATCATCACGCCGAGGTTCATGCTGAGGTTCGAGATGTAGGGAAACGGGTGGCTCGGGTCTACGGCCTGTGGGGTCAGCACAGGAAAGACATTCTCCATAAAGTAAGAAGTCAGCGACCGGCGCTCCCTGTCCGAGAGCGCGCGGTAAGGGGTCAGCACTATCCCCTGCGCGCCAAGCTCCGGAAGCAGATCATCTCTCAGACATCGCATATGCTCGGCGAGTATAGGGCGCAGCCGCTCGTTTACCTGTTTTAGCTGGGCGGCGGCGGTAAGCCCGTCCGGCGATACATCGGTTATGCCTTCATCGATCTGCTCTTTCAACCCCGATACCCTTATCATAAAGAACTCGTCGAGGTTCGTAGAGAAGATGGCGAGAAACTTGAGCCGTTCGAGAAGCGGGTGGCTTCGGTCCATCGCCTCTTCGAGCACTCGGCGGTTGAATTCCAGCCAGCTCACCTCCCGGTTGAAAAGCAACTGTCTGTGCAGGAAGAGCGTTTGAGGCAGGGTTATATTATGCGCGCCGCTCATGCTATTCTCTTCGCGCTGCTTGATTCCGTCAGCCATGTCTGGTCTCCATTGCCCTACCTTTCGGGCTGCTCAGCAATCTCAATCTTGTTGCCGCCCGGATCACGGACATAAAACCGCTTCCACCCTTTGATCGGCCTCTCATCCGGGAGAATCTCCACCCCCGCCCGTTTAAGCCCGGCTTCGGCGCTTTCAAGGTCGCCGACCAGGTAGCATATATGCCTCTTGCTCGCCGGATTTGATAAAGCCTCGTCTTCAACCGAAAGATGAATCTCGATTCGCCCCAATCTGTACCAGGCGCCTCCCCTGCGGGACGTAGTCGACGGCCTCGGAATCTCTTCAAGCCCCAGGATCGAGCCATAAAAATGCTTCGAGCCCTCAAGCGCATCTTCGGGCACAGTGACCTGTATGTGATTGATCTCGAGAATCTCCATTCGTGATGAACAACCAGAGTATAACACAGGGGTCAGGATTCGGGGGTCGGGGGTCAGGGCTTTAGTCTCAATAGCTCGTTGAATGCTGAACTGTTAATCACCGACATGATGATTATCATGCAACAAGCCCTGACCCCCGACCCCTGCCCCCTGACCCCTAGCTCAGGGTGCGTTGTAGGGCGTCGAGCACCTTTGACACGTTCTCGCTGGTGCTGCCCGATCCCATAAGACCGATTCGCCAGATGCGGCCCTTCAGCGGGCCGAGCCCGCCTCCTATCTCTATGTTGAATTCTTCGAGCAGACGGGACCGGACCCGCGCATCATCCACTCCATCGGGGACGCGGACGGCATTCAGGCTCCAAAGCCTGTTTTCGGGCGCGACATGCATCTCAAGCCCCATCGCCTCAAGCCCCGAAACAAGCGCGAGATGATTCGTCCGGTGTCTCTCCCATCTCGCTTCAAGTCCCTCTTCGTTAATGATCCTGAGGGCCTCGCGCAGGGCATAATTCATAGAGATCGGCGCGGTGTGATGATATGTCCGGTCATCGCCCCAGTACTTTTCGACCATTGTGACGTCGAGATACCAGCTCGGCACTTTAGACTTACGCGACCGGATACGCGCGAGCGCCCGGTCCGAAAAGGTTATCGGCGCAAGCCCCGGCGGAGCGCCGAGACACTTCTGAGTGCCGGAGTAGCAAACGTCTATGCGGTTATCATCGACGGCGACCCGGTGCCCGCCGAGCGAGGTGACCGAATCTACTATGAAGAGAGCCCCGTGGTTATGCGCCATATTCCCGAGCCCGGTCAAGTCCTGAAGCACTCCCGTCGAAGTCTCCGCCTGCACTAATGCGAGCGCGCGAGGCTGGCACGAGCTTAATGCTTCCTCTATCTGGTCCGGGCTGAAGGCAGCGCCCCATTCCGCCCTAACGACTACGGGCCTCGCGCCCGTCCGCTCTATGATATCGCGCATGCGCTCGCCGAATATCCCGTTGATGCAGACGACGACCTCGTCTCCCGGCTCTATGCAGTTGACTATGGCGGCCTCCATCCCGGCGCTCCCCGTCCCTGATACGGGGATCGTCACGCGGTTCCCGGTCTCAAAAACGTAGCGGAGAAGGGATTGAATATCGTCCATGCAGCGCAGGAATAGAGGGTCGAGATGGCCGAGCAGCGGGGCCGACATCGCCGCGAGCACGCGGTCATCTACCGGGCTTGGCCCTGGCCCTAGAAGTAGCCGCTTCGGCGGGTTGAATTCCTTGATATTCAGCGTTTCAGAAGCGAGCTGCGATTGGTTTGACATGTTCTACCTCTATCGTTGTATCTCATCTTTGATCAATTCGAGAGCGGCTTCAATCGGAGTGCAGAGCGTCAGGTCTTGCGCGGTCCTCACATTCGCCGTGAGTATGCCGAGGACCTTCCCCTGCCCGTCAAAGACCGGGCCTCCGCTGTTGCCGTTGTATGCCCGCAGGCTCAACTGTATCATACCCGGATTTACCCGGCTCACCACCCCGACCATAAGCGAGGGTACGACGAGCGTCTCTCCTGTCAATTGCAGCAGGTCGAGTCCGAGCGGGTAGCCTATGACCACCACGTCTGCGCCCTGCCAGATATGCTCGGAAGATGGCTCGATCCCGCGGCTAAGGACCGGCATATTCTCGGGCGGGTCTATCTTGAGGACCGCGACATCGGTCTCTTTGTCTGCCGAGAGCTTGTAGAGCTGCGCCGGCAGGGCCTCATCTCGCCTGCTGCCAGGGAATATGACCTCTATCTTCGTCGTCCGCCCCGTAGCGCCGGTAAAAGCCGGATTGTACTCCCAGTCGCGTATAAGGTGGCGATTGGTCACTATCAACCCGCTCGATGTGACAACGAAGCCGGTCCCTGTGCGCGAATCGCTCACTATAGCCTGGCCGCTGCTATCGAGCACCGTGTACTCGGATCGGATGAAGACGACGGCTGAGCTGTTCTGTCTCGCCACTTCTACAAAATCGGCGCCCTTTCGCGAAGAGAGTGCGATCCCTCCAACCGCGCCGATGATCATGGCGAAAACGAGTGCGACGAGAAGCCACAGGTTGCTTGCGCGGCTCTGAACGGCGCGGTCGACCATCAATTCGAGTGTGACGTTGCCGGGCGCATGCGGCTCGATCCTTTTTACATGCGGCCTGTCCGCCTCGACCAACGTCTCGTCATGCTCTACGCCGAACCGGACGAGCGGGCCGCCTGCGCCGAACTCGATCAGCTCGTCGGCGTGAATCTCGCTGGCCTTCACGCGCCTGCCGTTTATCATCGTCCCGTTTGTCGAGCCGAGGTCGCGCAGGATGTAGCGGCTTCCGTCTCTTCGGATTTCAGCGTGATGAGACGAGACTCGTCTTTCGCTATCGGCAAAAACGAGCTGGTTGTCTGCCGCCCGGCCTATGGTGATCTTCTCGGCTTCAAACTTTTCGCATTCTCCTTTTTTTGGGCCGGTCAGGTGGGTAAAGGTGGCGCGCATCTTTTTTACGTGAGCCTCGATCAATGCCTAATTTAATGCAACCGTCTTCAGGGCACAAGCAACATTTACTCGGAAGTGAGTTTAACTATCTGCTCATCGATCCCGTCACCGGGCCGGTCCTCGCTCAGGCCCGGCTTCAGATGCATGAGAAACTCTCGATTCCCCTCGGCTCCGAGGATGGGAGAGGCGATCACTGCTGCCGCTATCAGACCGCACGCTCTGGCCGAGCCTCTAACCGAGCGGAGGACGCGGCGATGCTTCAGAGGGTCTTTTACGATGCCGCCGCGACCGACCTCGTCTCTGCCCACTTCGAATTGAGGCTTTACGAGCGCGACCACGTTCGAGTTCTCCGCGAGCAGCCGCGACACAGAAGGCAGTATCAGGGAAAGCGATATGAACGAAACATCGATGGTCGCAATATCGAAGCGCGCGGGAAAAAGTGACGGGTCGAGATTTCGAGCATTTACCCCTTCGATCACCACGACTCGCGGGTCCTGTCTGAGACGCCAGATGATCTGGTTATGCCCGACGTCCAGGGCCCAGACTCGCGCCGCTCCATACTGAAGCAGGCAGTCGGTAAAGCCGCCCGTCGAGGCGCCGATGTCGAGGCAGTTCTTTCCCTGCGCTTCGATTCGGAAACTCTTGAGGGCCGCTTCGAGCTTCAACCCTGCGCGGCTGGCGAACCTGGGCGGCTCGCCCTTGATCCTGATATCGGCGTCAGGGGTGACCATCTGGCCGGGCTTATCTATGCGCTGGTCGCCGACGAGCACCTGACCGGCTAGGATCATCGCCTGCGCGCGGGTCCGGTTTTCGGCCAGCCCGCGCTCTACGACAATCTTATCGAGCCGCTGCTTTGCCATCTCAGCGCAATGTGGGATTTGACTTGCGGCGGAAGCGAATCAATTGGCCCCATCTCCCGCCCGGGCTCTCTTCTTCCCGGCGCGCGCGAGGGCCGGGCCGGTCGCCGCTGCCCTCTGTTTTTTGGAGGCTGGCGAGGCTTTGACGGCTGCTCTTTTCGACCCAAGCATCGTCATCGAATCTGCGATAAGGCTTTCTTCGGGCAGCTTGCCGTCTGCGAATGCGAATATATGTATGTGGTTTCGGTTCTCGCGCAAGGCTTCGACCCTTCCTTCCTCCTCAAGCTTTGCTACCTCAGACATGAGGAAGTCCTGTTCGGAAGCCGTCATGTAATAGTAAAAGACATCGAAAGCCATCCCGGTCGAATGAGGAGGGATGGCGGCGCGCGTGGCGTTCGGGTTTGTCTCGCCGAGTTGCCGCTGGTACTGCTCCGGGCGAACAAGGGATGTGACCGGAAGCGGCCTCGCGAATTGCTCGCTGTAGCTGCGGGCTATCTCAAAAAGGACTTCCCGCGCCTCCGGCCTCAGAAAGCTCAACAGACGGACCTTCAACTTTTGTCTTGATGCCGGGTCTTCGAGATCATAAGTCTGCCCGGTGAAATCGCTGGCAAACTCCTTCAATGTGATCTGCTCCCGGTCGATGAGCTTTCGTTTTCGGGCGTCCCTGTAAAATGATGCGAGCACCGCCATCTCTTTCTTAACCGCGCCGAGCGATCTGCGGTCTTCACCGATGCGAGCCTGAATCGTGCGGCGGCGCTGGCGGTCTCGTCTTTGTGTTTTTCGAAGCTCGCTTCCGAGGTCTGCAATACGCGCCTCAATCTTTGTGGCCGAGTCTTCGAGCCGTTTGTACTCTTCTTCGAAGTCCTTGAAGTCGGAAAACAGCGGGATATTATTGCCGCTCTGCTGGTCGTAGTGAGAAAAGATCTCGTCGGATGCGTTCGCCCCGACGCCATAGAGTATGTAGTCCTTGCCTACGGGCTCGACTTCGACCATCTGCCCGCTCTGAATCAGATCGATCAGCTCTACGAAATCGTGAGGGAGCTTGAACTGCTGCTTCCGCGTGTCAGCTATCTGTACGGC
>DASTET010000955.1:0-2176 GCA_035709445.1 Blastocatellia bacterium
GAAGGGAGTCTCTGAGCCTGAGCTTGAGGCTCTGTCTGAGCGCGTGCGCATTGTGCGCCCTGGAATGAAAGGTCTCCAGATAGGTATCGAACCCCGTCTCTCGAAGCAATCGCGCAAGCGTTTGCGGCGTGAAATGATAGCGATGGCGCGGCGCATCGAGGGCAAACCAGTTGCCGCCGAAAGCGCGGGCCTGATAGCTTGCTGCGTTCGGCACCTGTACTATCAGCGTCCCGCCTGTCTTTATGATCCGTCTCGCTTCATTCATATGCGAGCGAGGCTCGTTCGTGTGTTCGAGCGCCGACCAGAAAGAGACCACGTCGAAGTATGCGTTCTCGCATGCCGATTCGATCAGCGTGCCGTCGAATACCCGGCCCTCTCCGAGCGCGCGATTTGCGGCGCGGGCCGCCTTCACGCCTATCTCGACCCCGAAACGGTCCCAGAGGTCCGAAGGCAGCGCGCGAAGAAAGAAGCCGGAGCCGCAGCCCACATCGAGTATGCGCCCGCTCCTAAGACCGCACGCGGCGAGGAACCGGGTCTTTTCAGATTGCGATGACTTTATCCAATCATCTGCGGGCTCGTCGTGCTCTCCCCAGTAATCGTGCGGGTAATAGCGCGAAAGCTCGCGCTCGTCCATCGCGGGCAGGGTGCGCAGCACGCCGCAGCCCCGGCACTCTACTATTGCGAAGGACTCATCCGAGTTGCCGAGACGGTCTCTGGCCGTGTAGAGTTCACGCGCCTCGGTCGAGCCGCATATCTCGCAGACGGCAGGGTAGCGATCAGTTTGCGCCTGAGCATTCATAACGTGATTAAATTCTATCTGGCAGAACTGCCGCCGACAAACTGAACTCTCTTTGGTGAGGAGTGTGATTATGAAGAAGCTGAACCGGGCACTCAGTCTTTTGATCGTCGCGACGCTTGCGCTCGCCTTGACTGCGGCCCAGGCCGTTGCGCAAAAGAAGAGGCCCTCTGACGCCGAGCAGATACGAGCGGTGCTCGACCGGCAGGTCGAGGCATGGAACCGGCGCGATCTTGAAAGCTATATGAGCGGCTACTGGCGCTCTCCTGAGCTTACATTCTATTCGGGCGGGACCCGCACGAGCGGCTGGGATGCTACGCTCGAAAGATATCGCAAGAGCTACCAGAGCGAAGGCCGCGAGATGGGCCATCTCGAATTCTCCGAGCTGAAGATAGAGATGCTCGGCCCTCAAAGCGCGTATGTTCGTGGCCGGTGGCGCCTGAAGATGTCTTCAAGCGAGTCGGGCGGGCTCTTCACCCTGATCTTCCGCAATCTGCCCGGCGGCTGGAAGATCGTTCACGACCACACAGGCTCTTCGTCTTGATGCTCGTTGCTTGCTGATATAATGATTGCCGCGTATTCTTCCAGAGAGGATCGATCATAATGTCGAAAGTACGGGTGCTGCCCGACTCGCTTGCAAACAAGATCGCGGCAGGCGAAGTGGTCGAGCGGCCATCTTCAGTAGTAAAAGAGCTGCTCGAAAACTCGCTCGACGCCGGGGCGCGAAAGGTAAACATCGAGATAGAGGCCGGCGGAAAGAGGCTCATTCGAATACTCGACGACGGGGAAGGGATGACCCGCGATGACGCCATAACAGCATTCGAGCGCCACGCCACTTCAAAGCTCCGCACAGCCGAAGACCTGGAATCGATCACCACGCTCGGCTTTCGCGGCGAGGCGCTGCCTTCGATAGCGTCGGTCTCGCGGCTCTTTCTTCGCACAAGGACCGAGCGCGACCAGGAGGGGACCGAGATCGAATTCAACGGCGGGAGGCTTGTCGCAGTGCGCGACATCGCCTGGCCATCCGGCACCGAGCTTGAAGTCAAGGACCTGTTCTTCAACATCCCCGCGCGGCGAAAATTTTTGAAGAGCGATGCGACCGAAAGCTTTCACATAACGAACCTCGTCCAGCATTACGCGCTCGCCAACCCCCGGCTCGGCTTTCTCCTCGTCAACAACGGGCGCGAGGCCATAAGGGTTGCCGAAGCGAGATCGCTCAAAGAGCGGGCCTATCAGGTGCTCGGCGGTGGGCTGCTGGGGAAGATGGTCGATGTGGAGCACGAGGCAGACGGCATGAGCGTCATGGGCTTCGTATCGAACCCGCAGGAACAGCGATCGTCGCGCGATGCGCAGTACCTCTTTGTAAATCGCAGGTTCGTG
>DASTET010000956.1:0-2875 GCA_035709445.1 Blastocatellia bacterium
AGCGGCTGATACGGTTTCTGTCGAGCATAAGCGGCAGCGACAAGCTGCGGCTCGTGATAAATCGCAGCGTGAAGAACGACGAGATCACCGACAGCGAGATGGAGAGGGTGCTAAAGATCCCTATCTACTGGAAGCTGCCTAATAACTATAAGGGCTCGATAAGGGCCATAAACTCCGGCCACCCGCTCGTATCTCTGAACCATTCGGACCTGGCGCGCAGTTACCGCGAGCTGGCGTATGAACTGGCCGGGCTGCCCTTGCCGAAGAAACGCGGAATTCTGGGTTATTTTTCATAAAGGTGAATTCATATGTTTGATGCGGAATATCGGGAGCTGAAGACGAAGCTCCACACCAGAGTGCTTAACGAAGTCGATCTTGAGAGCTTGAACCGGCTCGCCGAAGAAGACGCGCGCGAGCAGGTGGGCCAGCTGGTCCGCGATATGTTGCAGCGCGAGAAGACCCCTCTCGCGCAGGCCGAGCGCGAGCAGATCATTCGGGAGATAATCGACGAGCTGTTCGGGCTTGGCCCGCTTCAGCCGCTCCTTGCCGACCCGACCATCTCCGACATACTCGTCAACACTTCACAGTCGATCTACATAGAGCGCCACGGCATGCTCGAACGCACCGATATAAAGTTCAACGACGACCAGCACCTTATGCGCATCATCGAGCGCATAGTGTCGCGGGTCGGCCGCAGGGTGGATGAATCCTCGCCGATGGTCGACGCTCGCCTACCGGACGGCTCGCGCGTTAACGCCATCATTCCTCCGCTCGCGCTCGACGGGCCGGCGCTCTCCATACGCCGGTTCGGACGCGACCCGCTCACGGCGCAGAACCTGCTCGATAACGGGAGTCTGACAAAGCCTATGCTTGAGCTGTTGAAGAGCTGCGTTCAGGGCAAGCTCAACGTGCTGATCTCGGGCGGCACCGGCGCCGGTAAGACCACGCTGCTCAACGTCCTGTCGGCCTTCATACCTGAAAAGGAGCGCATCGTCACTATCGAAGACGCCGCAGAATTACAGCTCAAACAGGAGCACGTGGTGCGGCTCGAGACCCGCCCGCCTAACATCGAAGGGAAGGGCGCCATCAAACAGCGCCAGCTGGTCATAAACTCGCTGCGTATGCGCCCCGACAGGATCGTGGTGGGCGAGGTGCGCGGCGAAGAGGCGCTCGATATGTTACAGGCGATGAACACGGGCCACGAAGGGTCGCTTACTACGATCCACGCAAACAGCCCGCGCGACGCGCTTAGCCGGCTCGAGACCATGGTGGCCATGGCCAATCTGAATCTTCCGGACAAGGCCATACGCCAGCAGATCGCGTCGGCCATGAACGTGGTGGTGCAGGTGAGCCGCCTTGCCGACGGGACGCGCAAGTTAACGAGCATCTCTGAGATCACCGGCATGGAGGGGCCTGTCGTCACCATGCAGGACCTGTTCGTCTTCGAGCGGCAGGGGTATGACGCAAATAACAAGGTGCGCGGGCGGTTCCGCCCGACCGGCATCAGGCCCAAGTTCAGCGAGAGGCTCTTCGCCTACGGCATTCGCCTGCCTCTGGATATGTTCGAGGGCAGCGCATCGGCTGCGGATTGAGCGATGGCGGTGAGGTGATATTATGACAGTGCTTCTTCTGAGCGTTATGATCTTCCTCGTCACTCTGGGACTTACCATCAGCGGGCTCTATTTCATGGTCGAGGCGCCCGCGACCCGCAAGAGGATGCGCGCGCGGCTGTCGGCCATTCAGCAGACGTCGACGGAGAACCTGGAAGGCGAGGCGGTACTCCTGCGCGAAGAGTTGTTGAGCCAGGTGCCGCTCGTCAACCGCATCCTCCTGCAAATACCTCTCGTGTCCAGGCTTCAATTCTTCATACAGCAGGCGGCGATGGAGATGACGGCCGGGATGCTCATACTTATCTCGATGGCGGTCGGGCTGGTCGTGCTCATCATCGGGCTGTTGATGGAGATGCCGACCGTGCTGCTTGTGCCCGCGGTCATCGGCGCAGGCGCGATCCCTTATCTGGTAGTCTCATTCAAACGCTACCGGCGGTTCTCAAAGTTCGAGGAGCTGTTCCCTGACGCGATAGACCTGCTGGCCCGCGCGGTTCGCGCCGGTCACGCCTTTACCACAGGGCTTGAGCTTATAGCGCGCGAAATGCCCGAGCCTGTGGCCGGTGAGTTTCGAATCACTTATGAGCAGCAAAACTTCGGCCTGCCGCTGCGCGAGGCGCTGCGCAACCTCACGGTTCGGGTGCCGTTGCCGGATGTCAATTTCTTTGTGACCGCGCTTCAGATTCAGCGCGAGTCGGGAGGCAACCTCGCCGAGATTCTCGATAACCTCTCATACGTCATCCGCGAGCGGTTCAAGATCCTCAGGCAGGTGAAGGTATTCACGGCGCAGGGGCGCATGACGCTGTACCTGTTGACTGCGCTTCCTCCCGCCACGGCGCTGCTGATGTTCGTCGTCAACCCCGACTATATCAGCCGCCTCTTTACCGACCCGCTCGGCCACAAATTCCTGGCCGCCGCGGCCGTATTACAGGTCGTCGGTTATCTGGTCATACGGAAAATAATCCGTATCAAAGTTTGAAGGAGCGTCATATGGACCCCACTCTTCTGATAGTTATCATCGGAGTCCTGCTGTTCGTCGCCATCTTCGCCCTCTTTAGCGCATTTCTAGGCAGATCGAGCGGCTTGCAGGAGCGTGTCTCTACATCGCTCGAAAAACCTTCTGCGAAAGGGTTCAACTGGCGACGATACATGAAGAGTTCCGAGCAGGTGTTCAAGCCGCTGGGGGAGATGATCCCGCGCTCGCCCGAAGAGATGTCTCGCCAGGAGCAGCGGCTGGCGCGGGCGGGTTTCAGGAGAAAAGACGGGCC
>DASTET010000957.1:0-5281 GCA_035709445.1 Blastocatellia bacterium
TTGCCATACTAAGCGAGGCTTACTCTTATCTGGATTTCAGGTCGAGGGTCGATGTGACCGACAAGTTTGTCAGAGGAGTTATTGATTACATCGCGGGCCACGCTACCGAGGTCCTGGAGATTACAAAGGATGCGGATAGAAAGTCCGCAGACACCGGTATCACGGCTGGAAACGAAGAGGGATACGGGATACGCTTCGAGCTTAAACCATCGAGCAAGCCCGTAGAGATACTCGTCGGCTCGGTTACGAGGACCGTCGATCCCAGGACAGAACGCCCCCGCCTTCAAGCGACCGATGAGGCGCGACCCGTAAAAATGACCGAGTATGGTGAGTTTCGAGCGACTCGACGCGTTCGGCCGCCCGCCGCTTACATAATCAAGCCAGGAGATCGGAAGATAATCCAGTTGCTCCTAAACCATGGAATAACTGTTGAGACGCTTGAAGAGGATGCGACGTTTAATGTCGAGATGTACACGGTAAAAGAACTGGTTAAACAACAGCGGGCCTTTCAGGGGCATCAGGAAGCGCGGCTCACAGTGACTTCAGGCGAAAAAGAGGAGACGTTTCCCAGGGGGTCGTTCATCATCGGTCTTAAACAGCCAAAGGCCGCGCTTATCTTCTATCTGCTTGAGCCTGAAAGCGACGATGGGCTCGCCAATTGGAACTACTTTGATGAGATTCTTGAGAAAGGGTTAAAAGAGGGTGGATCGCCGGAATACCCCGTCTATAGATTGAAGAGCCACGCTGCGGTCCCCAGACAGATACTCAGGACTCAGAACAGGTAAAAGCTTGTCCGGGGCCGTCAGGCGTTTAGAGCCCCGGACTTGAATCACCGCATGGCAACAATCTGCAGGCGCGCTTCGACCTCTGTCGCTTCAAAGTATCTCACTTCAGAAGAAGCCCCGCTCAGAATGTGCTGCAATAACCCACGCTCATCGACTATCGTGGCCGATCTTCCTTCTAGGATTATATAGGTCTTTGACCCTTTTCTAGCTGATTTACCGTTTGCCGACGAAGCCCGTGGCCTGCGAGGCTTCGATTTGCTTCGAGCTGGCCTCTTCTCGACCGCCGCTTCACCCGCACCTGATGTGACCCGCGAAGGCTGCTCCTGTGTCTCCTGACTTCTTGCCGCTGTTTTTTTAGCTTTTCTTACCATACGCCTTGATCCGATCTTTCTGGTCTTTTCAGTCTTACTCGCTGATTCCGCCAATTTCAACGGGGCTTTTAACTGTTTGGGCTTCAGTTTTTCTTTAGCCTGCGGTGCCGCCGCTGTGAACCTTAGCCCGCGCTTCAAAAACTGAATTGCGATAGGTGATCGGCCTCTTTCGCTCAGATACTGGTTTATGTCTTTTACGGCCTGATCGGTTTTGCTCTCGATCTCGTTTCTAAGATCATCACACCGCGTGTTGTAGCGACAGTTTGCAAAACAGGCGAGAAGGTTTTTCATGCACCCGTACCGCTTGCATTCGGTGTTTATGAGAGAGGCTGCCATGCTGAAAACTTAGACGTCCCTGGCCAGGGCGAGGCCCCCGGCCAGGGCACAAGGCACGAAGAAACCCCGATTGCTCGTGCCAAACTTTTATCACCACAGGCCGCCGCTCACGCGCTGATGCGAACGTTCCTGAGGTGGTCGATCAACTCGCTCGCCGCAGAACGGCTCAACTGCTCGGGGTCGCAGCGAAATAGCGCCATAGATTCAAGCTGCGCATCAAGTGACTTTGCTTTTGCTATCGCATAGATAGCCGCTAATTGCTTCTCTGAAACCTTATCGTCGGGCCTGCTGTTCTTTTGAAGAGGCTCCGGGTCACCAGCTCCCTTTCGCTTTGCGTGTCCCTGGTACAACGCTCTTCCCAGACCGAACTTTATCGCCGCTCGCTTCAATGCATCGTGTTCGGCCCCTTTAATCCCTTTCTCGTCCAGCGCGGAACCGACCCCAATCCCGCACCGGGTAATCCCCTTAATGGTTATCGCAGCGGTGACAGCAACCATATCCCCTACCACAGATATGTCTCGCACCTCGTGCGACCAGTCCGGACATACCCTATCAAGGATGTCCGCCGCCGTGTACCACTCTATGTAGTCAACCCGATGCTCTCCGCCTCTTGCGTCACGCCAGCCTACCCTCTGCCGGATGACGTCTTCGGGCAAAGGCTCCGATAAGTCGGCAAGGATCGTTCTGAAACTCTTATCTTGCTCTTGATCCATTTCAATCCTTCCTTTGTTGCTTCTCTTACGCCTGGCCAATATAGCACATAAGAAATAATGTTGCAAGTATGAAACGAAGGGTCGCCTGAACAAATGCCTTTGGTGCAACGGGGTTGATATGTAGTTACAGGAGTTGAGTTTACAGCCAGGTCGCGGTATGATCCCTCAGGCTCGCGCAGATTATCCGTATGATAGATCCTGAGAAGATGGAGCAGCTTGAAGGCAGAAACGTCCTGGTAACGGGTGGATTAGGGTTTATCGGAAGCAACCTTGCGCGCCGCCTTGTTGCTATCGGGGTAAAGGTTACCCTCGTCGATTCGCTGCTTCCGGCGTACGGCGGGAATCCATTTAACATAAGCGGGATCGAAGACCTCGTCCGCGTAAATATCGCAGATGTGCGCGACGAGTACAGCATGGCCTATCTCGTGCAGGGCAGAGATTATATTTTCAATCTTGCCGGACAGGTCAGCCATATCGACAGTATGGCTGACCCATATACCGATCTTGAGATCAATGTAAGGTCCCAGATTTCTATTCTTGAGGCGTGTCGAAAGAACAACCGAGGGGTCAAAATAGTCCACACAAGCACGCGTCAGCTTTACGGCAAGCCTGTCTACCTTCCGGTCGATGAGAAGCACCCGGTCCTGCCTACAGATGTGAACGGGATCAATAAGCTATCGGGCGAGCTTTATCACATCCTTTACAACAACGTCTATGGCGTCCGAACTGTCTCGCTCAGGCTTACGAACACCTACGGTCCTCGCCAGTTGCTAAAGCATTCGAGGCAGGGATTCATAGGCTGGTTTATAAGACAGATCGTTGAAGGGACCGAGATAGAGTTATACGGGGATGGGAGCCAGGAGCGGGATTTTAATTATGTCGAAGATGTGATTGATGCTATGCTGCTGGCTGCCGTCTCAGAAAAGGCAAACGGGGAGATATACAACCTTGGAGGGGACGAGCCGGTCAGCCTGAGGACGCTTGTAGAGCTGCTGATAGAGGTCAACCAGGGCGGTAGTTACAGACTGGTCCCATTCCCCCCTGAAAAGAAGAAGATTGATATTGGCGATTTTTACGGCGATTACTCAAAGATCAATCGAGAACTCGGATGGAGGCCCTCTACCCCTCTTCGAAAAGGGATTAAAGAGACAATCGATTTTTACAGGGAGAACCTGTCACGGTATCTGGAATAATGAAAGTCCCCTTCGGCGATCTCCGACGCCAGTATGACCAGTATCGCGATGCGATAGATTCTGCCATCCGGCGCGTGCTCGACCGTGGATGGTTCGTGCTCGGCGATGAGGTCTCGGAGTTTGAAAGGGAGTTCGCGGCATATATTGGAGCACGCAACGCGGTAGGCGTCGCTTCGGGGACCGAAGCCATTCAGCTTGCGCTAACCGCCGCAGGGGTGGGGCAGAACGACGAGGTCATAACAGCTCCGAACACCTGCGTCCCCACCGTCGCAGCAATCACAGCCGCCGGTGCAACCCCCGTCTTCGCCGATATAGATGAGCTGAGCTTCAACCTCGATCCCGATAAAGTCGAGCGTGCCATAACGTCGAAGACAAGAGCAATCCTTCCGGTCCACCTTTACGGTCAGGCGGCTGATATGGACCCTTTGCTTGAGATCGCGCGCGCTAGGGATATCGCTGTCATCGAAGACGCGGCGCAGGCTCACGGAACTGTGTACCGGGGGCGAAAGGTCGGAACATTCGGCGACGCGGCCTGTTTCAGCTTCTATCCGAGCAAGAACCTCGGGGCATATGGAGATGGCGGGGCCGTTGTCACAGATGACGATGCATATGCCGACAGGGTCCGCTTGCTGCGCAACTATGGTCAGGAGAGGCGGTACTTTCATTCATTGAAGGGAATAAACAGCCGTCTCGATGAATTGCAGGCTGCCATTCTTCGCACGAAGCTTTCTGAACTGGATCGCTGGAATGATCGAAGACGTGAGATTGCGCTTCGCTACACGACCGGGATACACAATCCGCAAGTAAGAATGCCGGTCGAGCGTGAATACGGACGATCGAATTTCCATCTTTTCGTTGTCCGGTCCTCTCGACGCGATTCTCTTCAAGAACATCTGAGGGTAAAGGAAGTGGAGACGCTCATACACTATCCAATCCCTGTCCATTTACAGGAGGCATACAAGGACCTCAATTATCACGCTGGCGATTTCCCCGCAGCCGAACGGTGCGCAAACGAGGTACTGTCGCTTCCCCTGTTTCCTGAGATGACGGAGCGAGAGGTAGAAAAGGTCATAAGCGCGGTCAATTCTTTCACGGAGCGCTGTTAATCTCGCCAGGTTTCTTTTAGAATTATGTGCTTTTCCCATCGTTAGTGGATGATGCCAATGGACACGATAAATAATAATCAGAGCATAAGCGTCTTCTTTCCGGCCTATAACGATGCAGGGACCATAGCCAGCCTCGTCGTCCTTGCGGACCGCACCTTGCGGCGGCTGACTTCCGATTACGAGATCATTGTCGTCAATGACGGCAGCGCCGACCACACAGCGCAGGTACTCTCGGAGCTGGAAGCGATTTACCCGCGACTCAAGATAGTCAACCACCCTGCCAATCTCGGTTACGGGAGCGCGCTGCGAACAGGGTTTGCCAGCTCGACAAAGGAGCTGATCTTTTACACCGATGGCGATGCCCAGTACGACGTGCGGGAGATGGAAGTATTGCTTCCGCAGATGACGAATGACATAGATATAGTCAACGGGTACAAGATCAGCCGGTCGGATCCGCTCCACCGTATCATCATTGGGAAGATATACTGTCACATCGTCAAGCTGGCGTTCGGGATCAAGATCAAGGATGTCGATTGCGATTTTCGGCTGGTCCGGAGGGCGAGCTACAACCGTGTGAGGTTATACTCGACGAGCGGGACTATTTGCGTCGAGATGATAAAGTCCTTCCAGGATGCGGGGCTTCGATTTGCCGAGGCCCCCGTTCACCACTATCATCGCGCCTATGGCAAGTCGCAGTTCTTTAATTTCAAGCGGCTGTTCAAGACCTTCAGGGATCTGAGCCGGTTATGGTGGCGGCTTGTCATAATGCGACAGGCC